>JBGTFI010000209.1:0-2375 GCA_041747335.1 Phycisphaeraceae bacterium
GATCTTCCCCGCGGGCGACGGTCCGGCACTCGACGCCGCCGCTCGCTCCACGCTCCTGCGGACTACGCGCATCGCCGCCATCGGCGACATCAACGGCGACGGGCGAACCGATTTCGCCATCGCCGAAAGCCTCGGCGGCGATCTGCACATCGTCCTCGGCCGGGCGCTCATCGTTCCAGCACCCGCTGTCGTGAGCGGTGTGAGACCTGAGCCATTCGACTTCCTCCCCGCCACGCCCTTCGGGGCGCGGGTCACGCTCAGCCACCTTCCGGGGGTGGACCTTGCCGATCCCGGCGACAGCGCGCTCGACGATGCCTTCGCCCTCGAAGGCGTCATCACCCATGAAGCCCTCGCCAGCGCCCAGAGCCTGGGCGACCTCAACGACGACGGCCACAACGATCTTCTCATCTCCGGCGCCTCTCGCAGCTACGTGCTCCTTGGGCCGGTGAACCTGACGGGCGTCGCCTCCATCGCCGACGAAGCGGAGATTCTCCTGCTCGATCCCGCGCTGGGCCGGCCCGCCGAACGCATGGGCGATCTGAACGGCGACGGCATCGGCGACCTGGTCTTCATCACCGACACGCAGGTTCACATCCTCTTCGGCAGCCGCACGCTCACGCGCGAACTGACCCTGGCGGACGTCGATCGCACGATCGACCTTCCCTCCGCTCTGCTGGGCACCAACCCCGTCGCGATGGTCTTCAATTACAACGGAGACACCCGGACCATCGTCTCCACCGGCAAGGTCAATCCCTACAACGACCTGCTCATCGCCGCTACCAGCACCAAGCCCAACGAGCCGGCGATCGCCTACGTCGTCTCCGGCCAGGCGATCCACCTGGGCATCCCCGACCTGTCGGCGGACGTCAACAGTTTTGACGTCATCACCTTCGACCCGGTCGACGCGGCCGAGGCCCTGGGCCAGTTCGGGCAGTCGCAAAACGCCACCCTCCCGGCCGGGGGACTGCCCATCACCAGCTTCAACCCCGTCAGTTCCGGTACGTTCAACGAGAACGTCGCCGTGCCGCCCAACACCACCACCACCGTCGCCATCGACAACATCGGCAATGAAGGCACGTTCGCATCGGGCTCGACGTACACTTACACGACTTTCCTTGACTTCGGCGCCTTTTATTTCCCCATCTCACACGAAACGCGCACGGCCGGAACGGCCGCTACTTCCGGCACGACGATGGTGACGCGCAACATCAACGTCGGCCCGGGCTTCACCATCGCCGATCTTGACCTGCGACTGGACATCACCCACACCTGGGATGGCGACCTGGTCGGCACGCTTTCGCATGGCGGGGTCACCGTCACGCTTTTCTCACGCGTCGGGGGAAGCGGCGACGACTTCAAGAACACGTTCTTTGACGACGACGCGGCCGTTTCCATCCGCAACGGGTCGGCGCCGTTTTCCGGAACGTTCCGGCCGCACGATCCGCTCGCGGCATTCGACGGCATGGACCCCAACGGAACCTGGACGCTCACCATCGACGACCGCGCCGGCGGCGATCGCGGCACGCTCAATCACTGGGAACTCCTCTTCGACCTCACCACCGACACCGTCACCCAGTCCACCCTCACCCTTCCGGCGCTCGGCGGCGAACTGCTGGACCTGGACGTCAACATCGACCTGTCCCACACCCCCCAGGGCGCCTTCGACCTTGAGCTCACAGGCCCGAACAATGTCACCATCACCCTGGCGCAGTCCGTTTCAGGCAACCTCATCGGCGTCAACTTCGACGACGAAGCCCCCGCCCCCCTTCCGGGGTCGGGCAGCAATTTCACCGGCCGCTTTCAGCCCGTCGGCTCGCTCGACGCCTTCAGGAACATCGACCTTTCCATCCCCACCGACTGGACGCTCACCGTCACCGACAAGCGCGGCTTCGCCGACAACCGCCTGAACGCCTGGTCCGTCGAGGTCATCACCTCGCAAACGGTTTCCGAGCCGCAGGTGCAGACGATCATCGCCGGGGACGTGAACGGCGACGGTCTTGAGGACATCTCCTTCGGCATGGCGGACTTCATCAGCGCCAATAGCGGCCCGGCGTTCGGCGCGCGCTACGTGCTGCTGGGTGACGATGTGGACTTCACCGACGCCGCGCGCGATCTCCACACCACCGCGGGCATGGTGGTCATCGCCTCGGACCTGGACGAGGTCGCCTCAGCGGTGGGCGACCTCAACCGCGACGGCTACGACGACCTGGCGCTCAGCAGAACGCCCGACGATCCGACGGACACGGATCGCGGGCTGCTGATCTTCTTTGGGTCGGGCGATCTCGCGCCTGGCACTGGGCTGCTCACGCCCGCCGACTCCGATCTGGTCGTCCGCACCACGGCCGCCAACACCGGCCTGGCCGCCACCGCCGAGC
>JBGTFI010000210.1:0-5839 GCA_041747335.1 Phycisphaeraceae bacterium
ACCACCGCGCGCTTCGCCAGCGGCGTGAGCGTCTACACCTTCCTCAAGCGGAGCGGAACGGTGCAATACCCCAGCGGCATGAGCGCGCAGACCATCGACGCGATCGCCCGACTGGCCGAGGCCGAGGGATTGGATGGTCACGCCCAGAGCGTGCGCATCCGCCAGGATCCGCGCCCGTAATCGCGCTGACGGTGCGGCCTATTCAAGCCCCGCCGCGAGCGATGCCCGCTCGCCGGTCTCCTTCCACACCGGCATCGGCGCGCCGACCTCCTCAAGATAACCCCGCAGGTCCGCGCTCAGCCGCCCAACGATGTCCCGTCGCTCGTCGGCCAGGTTGCGCCGCTCACCGAGGTCGTTCATCAGGTTGTAGAGTTCATAGCGCTTTCCCGCGTAGTCGTAGATCAGTTTCCATTCGCCCCGCCGGATGGCGCTGTGGGGCATGATGCCAGGCCCACTAGGCCCCCAGACGTGCGGGTAATGCCAGAAGTAAGCGCGATCGCGGTCGAAGTCCCCCCCCATCGTCAGCAGCGGCATGAAGTCGCGCCCGTCGACGGTTGGCACGTGATCCGCGGGAATCGTCGCGCCCGCGATCCGGAGAATCGTCGGAAAAAGATCCTCGCAGATCACCGGCGCGTTGGTCACGCTTCCGGGGGTGACTACCCCCGGAAAGCGCACGATCATCGGCACGCGCACGCCGCCTTCGTGGCTCGAACCCTTGCCGCTGCTCAGCGGCAGGTTGTGCGTGTGCGGCTCGCCGCCGCGCCCGTGCGCGGAAAGCCCGCCGTTGTCGGACATGAAGATCACCACCGTGTTCCCCTCGATGCGGTGGCGTTCAAGATTCCGCAGAATGTCGCCCAGGCTCCTATCCATCCCCTCGATCATCGAGGCGTACTTCGCCTCCGTCTCATCCAGGCCTATCTGGCGATATTTCTCATAGAACCGGTTGTCGGCCATGATCGGCGTATGCACCGTGTAGTGGGACATGTACAGGTAGAACGGTTTGCCGTCGGCCACCGCCTGATCGACCTGTGCGTTGGCTTCGCGCGTGAGCGCTTCGGTGAGGTAGATGTCCTGCCCGTGGTACTTCTCGAGCCCCGGCACGTCCCACACACGGTCGCCCCCGCGATGTGCGGCGCTGAAGTTGTGCGTGCCCAGGAAGCTGCCCAAGCCCCCGGCCGCGTGCCCCGCGATGTTGACATCAAACCCCAGCGCTCGCGGATCCTCGCCCGGCGTCCCCTTCGCGCCGAAGTGCGCCTTGCCCACGTGAATCGTACGATATCCCACCTCCTGTAACAGGCGCGGGAGCGTGACATCCTCCGGCTGAAGGCTGTTCAAGTTCCAGTCCGGCGGGGGTAAGAGCGTCGGATGATTGCCCGACTGGTCGCGGTCCTTTCGCAGCGTCCAGTTCGTCACGCCGTGACGCGCGGCGTTCTGGCCGGTCATGATGCTCACCCGCGTCGGCGAGCAGACGCAGGCCGCGTAGGCGCTGGTGAACTTCATGCCCTCCGACGCCAGCGTTTCCATGTGAGGCGTCTGGTAGCGGTCGTTGAAGGGCGTGCGCTCGGCGTGGAACGGCACGGAGGTGTCCTGCCAGCCCATGTCGTCCACCAGGAACAGGACGATGTTGGGGGGCTGCGCGCCGGCGGAGGCGGCGCAGACGACAAGGACGACTAAGCACAACAGGAACCGGTGGTGTATCGACATCATTTTGTCTCCATCGGTGAGTGACTTTACCAAGTGCGATGAACACAGGGGTGATCCTGTTCGCCACATGCCCACGCTGCGCGAGGACATGGCATCCGGCCAGTCACCAACCGCTATCCGCCATCCGCCAACTCACTCACGCCCCCGCCTTGACTTCGTACACCCGCGCCACCAGCGCCGACACATCCTCCGCCCGGTCCTCGCCGGATTCCTGCAGCACACGGTCGATCCACATCGCCGCCTGCGCACGATTCTCCCCCAGCTTCACCAGCACCTCGATCGCCTCGCGCGCCATCCGCCCCCCGGAAGCGGGCCGCGATTCGTCATCGCCCGTCGTTCGATTCGTCGCCGGCGACGCCACGGCCTGCCCGCGCGTCACTCCGGCAGCCGATTCCAGGAACGCATCGACCTTGTCCTTGAGCGTGACGATGATCGTCTCGGCCGTACGCTTGCCGATCTCCGGCAGCGACTGGAGCATCGCCGCGTCTCGGTCGGCGATCGCCCCGGCGAGCATCGGCGTATCGAGCGTCATGCAACGCAAGGCCTTGCGCATCCCGATGCCCTTGACCGACGTGAACACCTCGAAGAAACGACGGTCGCGCGGCGAGAGAAACCCCGCCAGGCGGGGAATCAGCGTCGCCCCCTGATTGTGCGATTCCACATAGTGCAGCGTGTGCAGCGTGACCGTCTGCCCACGCATCCCCCCCAGACGCGCAGCCGCGTAACCCGGAAGCAGCACCTCGTACGTCAGCCCGCCCTCCACACGCACGCACGCCGCCCCGCTCTCGATCGACTCCAGCACGCCCTCGATCCGTGTGATCATCCGGGCATGATACCGGGGAGGGGCGTCCGAAGTCCAAGCTCCCGTAGGTCAGGCCTCGGCCTGACAGGATCTCGATCGTCGCAATGTGAAATGTCAGGCCAAGGCCTGACCTACATCGTGGCATTCGTGCATTTGCCTTATACTTCCGCTCATGCCCGTCGCGTCCAGCCTTGATTATCTCCCGGCGCTGCCGCGTGACCGATCGGTTCCCATCGGCGTCATCGGCGCGGGGTTCATCATGGCGGATTGTCATCTCGTCGCCTACCGCGCAAGCGGCATGAACCCCGTCGCCATCGCCTCGCGCACCCCCGGAAGGGCGGCCGAGGTGGCCGAGCGCCACGGCATCGCGAAGGTATGTTCTACGTATCAGGATCTGCTCGCGGATAAATCGATCCAGGTGGTCGACATCGCCGTCCCGCCCGATGTGCAGCACGAGGTCATCCGCGAGGCGGTGAAGCACGCCGGACACCTCAAGGGCATCCTCGCGCAAAAACCGCTGGGGGTGGACTACGCCCAGGCGCGCGAGATCGTCACGATGTGCGAAAAGGCCGGAATCACCCTCGCGGTCAATCAGAACATGCGCTGGGATCACTCGGTGCGCGCCTGTAAATCACTTCTCGATCAGGGCGCGCTCGGAGAGCCGGTGCTCGCCACCATCGACATGCGCGCGATCCCCCACTGGATGCCGTGGCAGCAGCGCCAGGGGTGGGTCACGCTGCGCATCATGTCCATCCACCATCTGGACACCTTCCGTTACTGGCTGGGCGACCCGGCGCGTGTGTTCGCATCCATCCGGCCCGATCCGCGCACCGCCGCGCATTTCGAGCACACCGACGGCATCTGTCTTTACATCCTTGAATACGACTCTGGCGCGCGCGCGGCTTCGTGGGATGACGTCTGGGCCGGCCCCGCGCGCGAAGGCGCCGCCGAGGACAGCCGCATCCTCTGGCGTGTCGAGGGCACCCGGGGCATGGCCAGGGGAACGATCGGCTGGCCGAAGTACCCCAGACACACCCCCAGCACGATCGATTACACCACCACCGATGAAGCGCGCTGGCACAAACCACGCTGGCGCAAAGCCTGGTTCCCCGACGCCTTCATCGGACCCATGGCCGAACTCTTGTGCGCGCTTGAGGAGAACAGGCCGCCTTCCAACCTCGGCCGCGACAACCTCAAGACCATGGCGCTGGTCGATGCCTGTTATCTGTCCGCCAAGGAACACCGCGCGGTGGCGATCAGTGAAATCATGGTCTGAGCTGAGGTCAGATGAATCAGTGGGGCGGGCGTCTCGCCCGCCATTGCGGCGAAGCCGCAAATCCCCATGAGAAGTTACCACAAGGTCTTATCTTTTCAGGCCTTCGGCCTGATGGCGGGCGAGACGCCCGCCCCACTGCACGGCGTGTACCATTCCAGGGATCCACACCCCCTCCCGGAAACCTCCCCATGAAACTCGGCCTCATCAACGCCGCCTTCGCCCAGGCCGGCAAGTCCACGAAGTTCGGCCTGGAGCAGACCAAACGCATCGGCTTCGACTCCGTCGACATCCTCACCGACCCGCTGGACATCGACATCGTTGAGCGGCGCCTCATCAAGGACACCTGCGACCGCCTGGACCTTCCCATCAAGTCCATCTGCTGCGTCGCCACCGGGCTGATCGACTTCAATCCCCCCGTGCAGGAGTTCCACGTCGAGCGCTGCGAGGCCTACCTCGACCTCTGCTACGAATACGGCGCGGAAAATCTCCTGCTCGTGCTGGGCGAATACATCTGGGAGCGGCAGGTCATCCCACCCGCCGAGCAGTGGAACACCGCCGTAAAGAACGTCCGTGAACTGGGCCGTTACGCGAAAAAACTCGGCCTGGAGATCGCCCTCGAACTCGAGCCCTTCAAGCTCTCGCTCGTCAACACGGTCGATACCATGCTGCGTTTCCTTGACGATGTGGACATGCCCAGGGTCGTCCGCGCCAACTGCGACATCTCCCACCTTCACCTGATGAAGATCAAGCCCGCCGAGGTCGCCCGACTCAAGGGCCGCATCGCCCACGTCCACCTGTCCGACTGCGACGGGAAAGTGCATGGCGATCTTCCCCCCGGCCGGGGCGTCACGCCGATCGCCAAATACCTCGAGGCCATTCGGGACACTGGCTTCGACCGCACGGTCAGCATCGAGCTGGAGTACGCCCCGGACCCCGCGCGCATCGTCGAATGGGTCGAAGAGGCTTACGAAAAGACCGACGCGATCATGCGGAAGCTCGGCTGCCGGGGGTGAGAAACATTGCTGACAGTGGGGCGGGCGTCTCGCCCGCCATCAGGCCCAAAGCCTGAAATAGCAGAACTTTGTGGTTGACGTTCCATGCGGAGAACTTGCGGCTACGCCGCAATGGCGGGCGAGACGCCCGCCCCACCGGTCATTCCCCTCACTTCCCCTGAAGAATCGGGTACGCCACGTGCGACACCGTCGAGTTGATCCGCCGCAGGTGCGTCAGCAGGTCCAGGTGGATCGCGCTGGTCTCGTGGCTTTCCGCAAGACCCGCCTTGAGGCGCATGAAGTGGCGGTCGCGCAGTTCACGCTCGTAGCGCGTGATCTCCTCCTTGTGACGCAATAGCTGCTGCGCGAGCATCGGTTCGCGGGTGGTGAAGGCCGTGTCCGCGATGAGCATGTTCCCGACCACCTTCGCGTAGAAGTCGTCCAGCTCCTGCCAGCCCTCGCGGGAGAAGTCCACGCGCAGCTTGATCTTCTTGAGCACAAGCTCGCACAGGTTCTTGTCGATGATGTCGCCGATGGTCTCGAGGTCGTTGAGGTAGCGAAGCTGGCGCATCTGCTCCCCGGCCGCCTGTTCGTCAAGTTCCTCGCCCAGGGCGCGGGTGAGGAAGCGCTTGATCTCGGCGTCGAGGAGGTCAACCTGGTCGTCGCGATCGCCCGCCGCCTGCGCAAGCTCAGCGTTGCCGGTCTTGATCGCCTTCCAGGCGTCCTCGAGCATGTCGCGGACGATCTCCGAGGCGTGCAGGATCTCGCGGGCCGACTGTCCCAGCGCCACCGCCAGGCCGTAGGGCGCCGCGTCGTTGATGTACCTTGGGCCGAACGTGGGAGGCCCGCTCTCCTCCTGCGAGGGCGCGAACATCACCGCCAGCCGGTGCAGCGGACTCAAGAGCGGTAGAAACACGAGCGCCAGCGCCACGTTGAACGCGGTGTGCGCCGACGCCACCAGCATCTCAAAGCTCCACGGCCAGCGCGCCAGCAGATCCGCAACAAACGGCAGGGCCGCCAGCACCGCCGCGCCCAGCGAGGCCTTGGCGATCAGGTTCCCCCACG
>JBGTFI010000211.1:0-1611 GCA_041747335.1 Phycisphaeraceae bacterium
CCGAGGCCGCCGTCGGCCCGGTGGCGCGCTGGGCGATCCACCGCCGCCTGTACGACTGGGTGCTCTCGCTGGCCCACACGAAGCACTCGACGTGGTCGCTGTTCCTCCTGAGCTTCACCGAGTCGAGTTTTTTCCCGATCCCGCCGGATGTCCTGCTTGGCCCGCTGTGCCTGGGCAATCGAAAGCGGGCCCTGTGGTTCGCCACGGTCACGACGATCGCCAGCGTGCTCGGGGCCGTGCTGGGCTACTGGATCGGGTACGCCGCGTGGGAGGCGCTCCACGAGTTCATCTACAGCTACATCCCCGGCTTCACCCCCGAAAAGTTCGCAACCGTCGAGCGATGGTACGACCACTGGGGCATATGGGTGCTCTTCGCCGCGGCCTTCACGCCCATTCCGTTCAAGGTGTTCACCATCGCGGGGGGCGTGTTCGCCCAGCCGCTGATTCCCTTCATCCTGGTCTCGCTTGTCGGCCGGGGGGCGCGCTTTTACCTCGTCGCCGGTGTGTTCTGGTGGATCGGCCCGAAGGCCACTCCCTGGATCGACAAATACTTCAACTGGCTGTGCGCGGCGTTCGTCATCCTGCTGGTAGGCGGATTCGCCCTGATCAAGATGTTATGAATGGCCACGTGTCGTGGTATCGTGGCGTTGCATGTCGTGGTGTCTTTTTTCGTCATTCGGATTTCGTGTCGCCGCGGCGACTCATTCCTCCTTCCCTAACCCCTCCCCCCCTTCCCCATGAACATTCTCATCACTGGCGGCGCGGGTTACATCGGTTCACACGCGGTGCGCGCCTTCCGGGCGGCCGGGCACGAGGTGGCGGTGGTGGACAATCTCTTCCGGGGGCATCAGAAGGCCGTCCCGGAGGGCGTCACCTTCATCCCCGCGGATCTTGAGGAGACGGACCTCCTGGCCGGGGTACTGAGCGAGCACGCCATCGAAGGCGTGTGCCACTTCGCGGCGCTGGCGTACGTCGGCGAATCGGTCCGCGAACCACTGGCCTACTACGCCAACAACACCGCCGGCACGATCAGCCTCCTCCAGGCCATGCAGGCCGCGGGCGTCAAACGCATGGTCTTCAGCTCGACCTGCGCCACCTACGGCGAACCCGAACAGATGCCCATCGTCGAGACCACCCCCCAACGCCCGGTCAATCCCTACGGCTGGTCTAAGCTCTTCGTCGAACGCATGCTCCGCGACCAGGCCGCGGCCGACCCGGACTTCCGCTTCGCGGCGCTTCGGTACTTCAACGTCGCCGGGTGCGCCGCCGACGGTTCGCTGGGCGAGGATCACGAGCCGGAAACCCACCTGATCCCCGTGATTCTCGAGGCGGCGCTCGGAAAGCGCAAGAGCGTGACGATCTTTGGCGAGGATTATCCGACCCCCGACGGCACGTGCATCCGCGATTACATCCACGTCGAAGACCTCGTCGAGGCGCACGTGGTTGCGATGGAGAAGCTGGCGGCGGGCAAGCTTCAGGGTGAGCCTTTCTACAACCTCGGCATCGGCCGGGGGTACAGCGTGCGGGAAGTGATCGACGCGGCCAAGCGCGTGACGGGCGCGGCGATCCCCGTCACCTCCGGCCCGCGCCGCGCGGGCGATCCACCGGAAC
>JBGTFI010000212.1:0-6441 GCA_041747335.1 Phycisphaeraceae bacterium
CCCCGCGCATGGAACACCTTCCCGCGGAACTGAGCGCCGGGGAGCGGCAGCGTGCGGCCATCGCCCGCGCGATGGTCAACGACCCGGGGGTGATTCTGGCGGACGAACCGACGGGGAATCTCGATCCGGACAACGCCGCGCACGTCGGCGCGCAGCTCAGGGCGTATCAGCGGCGGGGCGGAACGGTGGTGGTGGTGACGCACGGGCAAACGCTTGAGAAGTTCGCGGATCGCGTGGTGAAGATGGAGGCCGGTCGGGTGCTGAATACACCGGTCGAGGCAAGCGAGTTTGGAGTTCCCCTGGAGGCTTGACGGATGAGTGACCGACGCATCGAACGACAGGCCGGGAAAGTCCCCGCGGCGGTCCTGATCTCGCTGGCGTCGCTGGTCGTTGCGGGGGGACTGCTGTATGGGCTGCTCTCGAGCAGGACGGTGGAGCACGCGGCCGATCTGCGAGTGTACTGCGCCGCGGGGATTCGCCCGGCCGTCGAGGCGGTACGACAGGCGTACGAGAAGGAGTTCGGGGTGAAGATCGACCTGCAGACCGGATCGAGCGGGTCGCTGCTCAACCAGATTCGACAGTACCCCAAGGGGGATGTGTACATTCCCGGCGAGGATTACTACATCAACGTGGCGCGGCGGGATGGGTTGGTCGAGGAGGTGTTTCCGCTGGCACGGTTCCGGCTGTGCATCGCGGTGGCGCCCGGGAACCCCAAGCGCATCCGGGAGATCGATGATCTGTTTCGCGGCGTCGCCACCTACTCGATGCCCAATGAGGAGACGGCAGCCGGTCACAAGGCGAAAGAGGCGCTCACGGCGTCGGGGCACTGGGAGATCGCCTTGACGAAGGCCAAGACCGCCAAGCCGACGGTGACGGAGGTGGCCTCGGATGTGCAGGTGGGCGCGGTGGACGCGGGGATCGTGTGGGATTCGACGGCCAGGCAGTTCGGGCTGGATGTGGTGTACGTGCCGCAGTTCCAGCAGGCGCAGGCGCAGGTGGCCGCTGCGGTGCTCGCCGCTTCGGAAAAGCCCACCGAAGCGCTGCGCTTCGCGCGGTATCTGGCGGCGCCGGAGAAAGGACAGATGACGTTCAAGAAAGAGCACTTCGTCCCCATCGAGGGCGATCCCTGGGCCGTGACGCCGGAGATCACGCTCTATTCCGGCGGGGTCAACCGCCCGGCCATCGAGCAGACGGTCTACGAGTTCGAGCAGCGCGAGGGCGCGAAGATCAACATCGTCTGGGCGGGTTGCGGGGTGCTCGTCTCGCAGATGAAGGGAGGCGCCTGGCCGGACATGTACTTCGCCTGCGATGTGTCGTACTCGAACGAGGTCCGCGACGCGTTTCTGCCCTTCGATGAGGTCTCGAAGATGAGGATGATGATCCTGGTCAAACCCGGAAACTCCAAGGGCATTCGATCGGTCGAAGACCTCGCCCGGCCGGGGCTTCGCATCGCCGTTGCGGATGAGCGCTACAGCGCGCTGGGGGCGCTGACGAAGCGGCTGCTGGAGGAAGCTGGGGTCTACCAGCAGGTCGAGGCGAACACGAGGGTGAAGACCGCCTCGTCGCCGGAGGTCGTTTCCCAGGTGGCGATCAGCGACCAGCTCGACGCGGGGATCGTCTACGAAGCCAACGCCATCCCGTCGGTGCGCGAGGGCAAGGCGGAACTGGTAGCGATCGAGCACGACCAGGCCATCGCGATCCAGCCCCTGGCGGTGCGCAAGGATGTGAAGTACCCCCGGCTGATGCACAGGCTCAAGCAGCGGCTGGAATCGGCCGAATCACGCAAACGGTTTGAAGAGGTGGGGTTTGAGTGGGTGCTGCCGGGGCGGTGAGGGAGGCGGTGGTTTACTTCGGGTGCCACTGGCGGCATGCCCGCCCGTGTATTCGGAGGTCGATGATAGATCGCACTGGCGGACAAGCCGCCAGTGGCACCCGACTTGGTCTCTAGACTCAGGCCTTCGGCCTGATGGCGGGCGAGACGCCCGCCCCACTATCTGACTTCCCGGTTGATGACCACGCGAAGTGACCCATCCTCGGCCCCCGCCGCTCCGGAGCGTCATCGCGTGCGGTCGGATGCGCCGTTTTACGCGGTGATGATCGCGCTGTCGGCGTTTTATGTGTTCATGATCGTGGCGATGGTGGCTGCCGACCTCGGTTACACGACCCCCGACCGGCTGCTGTCGGTGATCGTCGATAGCCCGTACATCCGTCAGTCGATCCGGTTGAGCCTGATCTCATGCACGATCACGGCGATTCTGTCGGTATGGGTGGCGGTGCCGATCGGTTACCTGATGGCCAGGCATCGCTTCCGCGGCAAGGCCTTGGTGGACACGATCCTTGACATCCCCATCGTGCTCCCTCCGCTGGTGGTGGGACTGAGCCTGCTGATTCTCTTCCAGTACCGGCCGTTCGCCTGGATCGCCGACCGCGTGGTGTTCGAGGTTCCCGCGGTGATCCTCGCCCAGTTCATGGTGGCGTGCGCGTTTTCGGTGCGCACGATGCGCATCGCCTTCGAGCAGATTTCCCCTCGCCCCGAGCAGGTGGCGCTCACGCTCGGATGCACGAGAAACCAGGCGTTCTGGTCGGTGGTGCTGCCCGAAGCGCGCGGCGGAGTGCTGACCGCCGGGACGCTGGCATGGGCGCGGGCGCTGGGGGAGTTCGGGCCGATCCTCATCTTCGCCGGTTCGATGCGGGGGAACACGGAGGTGCTGCCCACCACGGTGTTCCTGGAGTTCCAGGCTGGAAACCTCCACGAAGCGCTGGCCGTCTCGATTGTGATGATCATCGTCGCGATGATCGTGCTGATCGTCACGCGGATGTTTGGCGCGGAACGCTCGATGCTCTAATCTCTTCCCGCCGTGATCGAAGTCCAGAACCTCTGCGTGCGCGCCGGAACGTTCGAGCTGCGCGATGTCTGCTTCACCGTGCCGCAGGGGCGCTACGGCGTCCTGATGGGGCGGACGGGTTGCGGCAAGACGACGATCCTCGAATCCTTGGCCGGGCTCAAGCCCGTCACGGGCGGCGCGGTGAGGCTGATGGGGATGGACGTGACGCACCTCAAACCCGCGGAAAGGGGCATCGGGTACGTCCCTCAGGACGGGGCGCTCTTTTCCCGCATGACCGTGCGCGAACACCTGGCATTCGCGCTGCGCGTTCGAAAATGGAAGGAAACTCGCATCGGCGAGCGCGTCAGCGAGCTGGCGGAGCTGCTGGGCATCGCGCCGCTGCTGGCGCGAAAGCCTCAGGGCCTCAGCGGCGGCGAGCGTCAGCGCGTGGCGCTGGGGCGGGCGCTGTCGTTTCAGCCTGGGATTCTATTGCTGGATGAACCACTCAGTGCTCTTGACGACGAAACGCGCAGCGCCATGTACGACCTGCTCCAGCGCGCCCAGCGCCACGAGCACGTCACCGCCCTGCACATCACCCACAGCCACGACGAGGCGTCCCGGCTGGGGGACTGCCTGCTGCGTCTCGAAAGCGGACAGGTCCGCGAAGTGCCTCTCGACCAGGCCCGCGGGAACGTCACACCCCACAAGGCGGTGGCCCCATGAGTCACGCACGGGACGAGAAGCATCCTCACGGGCTGATCACCGACGAGGAAAAGGCCGTTTATGAATGGCAATCTTGGGTGCCCGGCTTTGGTTACGAAGGGCAGCAGAAGCTCAAGGACGCCACCGTCCTGATCACCCGCTGCGGGGGGCTGGGGGGCGTGGTCGCGTACGAGCTGGCGGCGGCGGGCATCGGGAAACTCGTCATCGCGCACGCGGGGAACGTCAAGCCCTCCGACCTCAACCGTCAACTGCTGATGACCTATGACTGGCTGGGCAAGCCGCGCATCGAGTGCGCCGCACGCCGGCTGCGGGAGCTTAATCCCCGGCTGATTGTGGAGGCCATCGCGGAGAACGCGAGCGAAGCGAACGCGGATGAGCTTGTGTCGATGGCCGACATCGTGGTCGACGCCGCGCCGCTGTTCACCGAGCGGTATGCGCTCAACGGAGCGTGCGTCAGGCAGGGGAAATCGATGATCGAGTGCGCCATGTACGAGATGGAGGGCCACCTGACCACGATCGTGCCCGGGAGGACTCCGTGCCTGCGGTGCATCTACCCGGAAGAGTCGGCCACGTGGCGTCGGCGGTTCCCGGTCTTCGGGGCGGTGAGCGGGACGGTCGGGTGCATGGCGGCGGCGGAGGTGATCAAACTCGTGTCGGGCATCGGCGAGCCGCTGCTGAGCAGGATGCTGACGTTCAACCTGCGGGATATGACCTTCCGCACGCTCAGGCTCTATCGCGATCCCGGGTGTTCTGTGTGCGGCGCATAGGTAAGCCCCCTTTCCACGGGAAAAACCTGCTCCGCGGAGAGGGGGCCTCGGATCCTTCTACAAACCCGATTCAGCGCTCCGAGACTTCACCGCTCGGCAGGGCGTTGCGCAAGGCACTCAATGCCCGGCGCTGCGAATGGCGGACGCGCTCGACCGCGTCGCCGCACGCCGCGTGAACTCGTCTCGCAAGTTCGGGGTGATCCAGCCGCAGAAGCACCTCGATGCAGCGATCGCACATCTGTCGGATCTGTCGGACGCAGAGATCGGATTGGCTGGTGATGATCCCCGCGGCCCGGCGGGCGGTGCGGATGGCCGCGTCCTCCTTCCCCTCCTCGAGCAGTTTCCTGATCGCCGCCAAGGCCCGCTGCGTCGTGGCCGCGTTGGAGGCCACGCACCGATCCGCCAGACGGTTGGCTGTCACGACGCATCGTTTGGCGATCTCTTCGGCGGAGACGTGGTCAGCCCGCGCCACCGGGGCAAGCGCCATGCACATCAGCGCAACGACAGCCATGGGGATGGTCACCCTTCGTCTCATCTCTGGTTCTCCTTAATCGCGGACAGGACCAACGTGTTTCCGGGCCCGTTCCACCCACCGTGAACCGGACAGCCCACACCCTGCCCAACGCACGGCGCGGGGGATCTATTGCGTAGGGTCCGCTACTGCGGACCCATACATCCGCACGGGCCCCCGCTGCCGACCGCCTCAGAGAATCCGCTCGATCTCCCAACCCTCGCGGTAGGGCTTGGTGAGATATTGGTTGGCATCCTTGTGGTTGGTCACCACCACGCGTTTCGCATCAAACTCGATGGGCACGTTCCCCGCGCGGTGGGAGACCAGCCCCAGCAGGACCGACTCCGTCAGACGTCCGGAATAGTCGAAGTTGCAGAGGGTGGGTGTGCCTTCCTTGCAGGCCTTGATCCATTCCGCGTGATGTCCGAGCGACGCCGCAATGGTCTGCGCGGGCGCCTGGTAGTCCGCGAACTTCTCCACCGGGATCAGGACGTGCCGTCCGTAGTCCGTGATGAGGTTGCCCTCGGTCCCCACGAAGAGAATCGCGTTTCCCGTCCACTCTTCCGGGAGGCTGAAGCGCTCGGCGACCTTCTCGCGGATGTGCGCCCCCCCGTGATACCACGTCATCCTGAGCGGGCCGCGCCTGCCCTTCGCGGGATAGTCGTACACCGCGTGGAGCGATCGCGGGCAGCGCAGCGGTTCCGGATCGGGTCCATAAGCCTGCACCCGCGTCGGATGCCCCAGGTCCAGCGCCCAGTGGACGATGTCCACGTAGTGGCACGCCAGGTCGCTGAGTGATCCTCCCCCGTACTCCCACCACCCGCGCCAGTAGAAAGGGTGATAGATGCGCTCTTTGTAGTGCCGCCAGCTCGCCGGACCCAGCCAGAGGTCCCAGTTGAGGCTCGCGGGCACGGCCTGGGGTTCCTCAGGGATGCGCGTCGGGCCGGAATACCCCACGCCCCCGACCCAGACGTGCGCTTCGGTGACCTGCCCGATCGCCCCCGACTGGATCGCCTCGACCACGCGGCGGTAGTTGTTCTCCGCGTGAATCTGCGTGCCCATCTGCGTCGCGACACCCTGGCGCTTCGCTTCCTCGATCATCAGGCGGGTCTCGTGGACGGTGTGGGCCAGCGGCTTCTCGCAGTAGACGTGTTTGCCGAGCTTGAGGGCCCGAAGCGATGCCTGCGCGTGGTGATGATCGGGCGTGGCGACGAGCACGGCGTCGAACGAGGCGTGATCGTCCAGCATCCGGCGGTAGTCCTGATACTGCCTGGCCCCCGGAAACTTCTCCGCGGCGCGGGCCAGAAAGTCGGCATCGACATCGCACAGGGCGACGATGTTCTGCCCGTGAATCTGCTCGAGGTTCCACCCCGCCTGGTTGGCGGTGCCGACCATGGCGATGTTGAGCTTCTCATTGGCCGACACCCGACGCGAGGCGCGCGGGCTTGAGGCGCACCCCGCGATCCAGAACCCGGCGCCCATCGCGGCGCCCGTACGCAGAAAGTCACGACGACTGGTCGAACCGGACATCTTCGCACTCCTTGGAAGGGACTGGGGACACCAGGAGCGCGCATGATAATCGAATCGCCGCGGCGTGGCTGGGGCAGAGCGAGTC
>JBGTFI010000213.1:0-3069 GCA_041747335.1 Phycisphaeraceae bacterium
GAGACGCACGAATCGCTCAGGCTCGACAACGTCGATCGCCCGACCAAGACCATCTACCTGGCAGACAGCGAGAGCGGGGCATGGCGGCCGGTCAAGACCATCCTCGATGACTTTCGCCGCATGGACGTCTGGACGCCCAGCCACCTGCCTTCCTCGAACTCGACGGACATCACGCGGGGCCGGCGCGTGGCGGCCGATCGCCACCAGGCGGGGTCGAACGTCCTGATGTACGGCGGCAACACCCAGTGGATCGCCGCCGCCGCCATGACCGTCGACATGTGGCGCACCGACTGGCAGACGCTGGGGCGGGCGCGGCGGACGGGGGGAAGGGGGACGCGGTAAGTCTGGAGGACGATCTGGGCGTCTTAGTTGCCATCGCCGTCCGAGCCGTGATGAGGGACACACGCTTTAGTTGGACTGTGTCCACCTGTGTTCCGTTGGTCGCGCTGTCGCGGATCGCCTGATCCGGCCGACTGCAACCCCAGGGCGCCCGCACACCCGGGGCGCTCGTCCGCTATAATCCGCCGGCCGGGGTCCGGGGCCATCGTGACCGGTCACGTGGATCTCAGTTTTATTGCACGCGAGAGGCGAATGATGATGCGAATGGTGATGCACGCACTGTGTTCCGCGTTGATCCTGTCGGCCGTCCTGCCGGCCGCGCCGGCGAGGGGCGAGGAAGACCTGCCCCTTGAGAAGGGCAGCCGCATCAGCCTTATCGGCAACACCCTGGCTGAACGCATGCAGCACGACGGCTGGCTGGAGACATTCATCCAGCTCCGCTTCCCCGACCACGAGCTGGTCTTCCGCAATCTGGGTTTTTCCGGTGACGAGTTGACGCTTCGCCTGCGCTCGGCCGACTTCGGCAGCCCCGATGAGTGGCTCACCCGCACCAACACCGACGTGGTGCTGGCCTTCTTCGGGTACAACGAGTCCTACGCCGGCGTCGAAGGCGTCGGCAAGTTCCGCGAAGACCTCACCGCCTTCGTCACCCACACCCTCGCCCAGAAATACAACGGGCAGAGCGCTCCCACGCTGGTCCTCTTCGCGCCCATCGCGCACGAGAACCTCAACGATCCCAACCTGCCCGACGGCAGCGCGAACAACGAGCGACTGGCCGTCTACACCGCCGTCATGCGCGATGTCGCGGCCCAGCAGGGCGCACGCTTCGTGGACCTCTTCGCCATCAGCCAGGAGCTTTACGAGGCCTCCGAGACCCCGCTGACCTTCAACGGCGTCCACCTGACCGAGTACGGCAACAAGCTCATTGGGGAGGCGATCGACTCGACGCTCTTCGCCGCTCAGGCGCACCCGGACTGCTCACCGGCGGCGCTGGCGCGTGTGCGCCCTGCCGTCCAGGACAAGAACTTTCACTGGTTCCATCGCTACCGCACGGTGGACGGGTTCTCCATCTACGGCGGGCGTTCGCACCTGGCGTTCGTGGAAGGGCAGACCAACCGTGTGGTCATGCAGCGCGAGATGGAAGTGCTCGACGCCATGACCGCCAACCGCGACCGACGGGTCTGGTCGCTCGCCCGTGGGCGGGAAGTCGCGGTCGATGACAGCAACGTCCCTCCCTTCATCCCCGTCGTGTCGAACCGGCCGGGCGAGGGGCCGGACGGCAAGCACATCTTCCTCAGCGGCGAAGAGGCCATCGGCAAAATGACGGTGGCCGAAGGGCTGAAGGTCGAGCTTTTCGCGTCCGAGGAGATGTTCCCCGAACTGGTCAACCCGGTGCAAATGGCCTTTGACACGAGAGGCCGGCTTTGGGTCGCCGTGTGGCGGACATATCCGCACTGGAGGCCCGATGAGCCGATGGACGACAAGCTGCTGATCCTCGAGGACACCGACGGCGACGGGCGCGCCGACGTCTGCAAGACCTTCGTCGGCGACATCCACGGGCCGACCGGCTTTGAGTTCTACGGACGGGGCGTACTCGTGGGGACCGCGCCGGACCTGCTCTATCTCGAAGACACCGACGGGGACGACAAGGCCGACATCCGCCGCCGCGTGCTCCATGGTCTTGACTCGGCCGACACCCACCACGCCGCCAACAGCTTCGTGTTCGATCCCGGCGGCGGGCTGTACTTCCAGGAGGGCACGTTCCACCACACGCAGGTCGAGACCCCCTGGGGCCCGACCGCGCGGGTGGCCAACGGCGCGGTGTTCCGTTATGAACCGCGCGCGCAGAAGTTCATGGTCTACGTCTCCACGCCCTTCGCCAACCCGCACGGGCACGTGTTCGACCGCTGGGGCCAGAACATCGTCCACGACGGAACCGGCGCCGTGCCGTACGACGCGACGCTTTTCAGCGGCCGCGTGGTCTTCCCCCGCAAGCACAGCGGCACTCCGACGGTCTACCAGCAGTGGACGCGCCCCTGCGCCGCCACCGAATACCTCTCCAGCTCGCACTTTCCCGACTCGATGCGCGACGACCTGCTGGTGCTCAACGTCATCGGGTATCAGGGCATCCTTCGGTACACGATCGAGGAAAACGGCTCCAGCTTCAGAGGCATCGAGCAGGAGCGGTTCCTCTCCTCTACCGATGTGAACTTTCGCCCGGTCGATCTGGAAACCGCCCCCGACGGGTCGCTGTACTTCACCGACTGGCAGAACCCGATCATCGGCCACATGCAGCACAACCTACGCGATCCCAATCGCGATCAGAAGCACGGGCGCGTCTACCGGGTGACGTACCCCTCCCGCCCGCTCGTCAAGCCTGCGCCGATCGCCGGCGAACCCGTCGAGAAGCTTGTGAAGCTGTTGGAAGAACGCGACAACCGCGTGCGCTACCGCGCCAAGATCGAACTGGCCGGCCGCGACACGGAGGAAGTTCTCACCGCGGTCAACCGCTGGGCGCAAAGCCTGAGCAAGAGCGATCCTGATTACGAACACCGCATGATGGAAGCGCTCTGGATGCACCAGTATCACAACGTGGTGAACGAGGAGCTTCTTAAGCGCACGCTCCGTTCGCCGGATCACCGCGCGCGTGCGGCGGCCACGAAGATCATCCGCTACTGGGGCGATCGCCTGAGCGACCCGATGGCCCTGCTGCGCACGCAGGTCGGCGAC
>JBGTFI010000214.1:0-6992 GCA_041747335.1 Phycisphaeraceae bacterium
GGGAGGCGATCGCGGGGGCGCTGGCGCAGGCGACGGCGGTGCCCGGACGGATGCAGGTGCTGCGTTTCGGGCACGGGGTGACTGTGCTGCACGATGCGTACAACGCCAACCCTCATTCGACGCGCCTCGCGGTGGATGAACTGGCGCGGGCGCGGGGGCTCAGGCGCGTGCTGATCCTCGGAGACATGCTGGAACTGGGCGAGCTTTCGGCCCAGGCCCATCGGGATGTCGGAGCGCAGCTTTCGGAGCTTTCTCCGGAAGGCGAGGCGCCCGCGTCGAGGGGGGATCGCCGGGCGATCGACCTGGCGGTGCTGATCGGCGAGCAGGTGTCGCACACCGCGCAGGAGCTGCGCAAGACCTGGCCTCTGGATGCGATCCACGTGTACGGCGAGTGGTTCGAGGATCTTGCGGGGATGATCGTGTCGCTGCTGGAAGACGGCGATGCGATCCTGCTCAAAGGCTCGCGGGGGATGCGGCTGGAGCGGCTGCTGCCGGACATTGAGGAGCGGTTCGGGGCGGTGGAGGGACAGGTGTGACGAATTGGGCGATAAAGCGGGAGTGGTGAGGCGTCCGGTAAGGAAGATGGTTGCGTATCGGGCCTGACATTTCGACAATCCCCGTCCCGGCGGAACGGAATCCCCCTGATCGGGCATGCTCTACAACCTCGTCACCTATCTTGAAGACTTTCTGACGCGCCACGGGCTGTTCGGGTTCGTGCGGGTGCTGACGTACCCGGAGTTCCGGGCGATCGTGGCGATCGTGTTCAGCTTCTGTTTCGTGCTGCTGATGGGCCGGCCGACCATCCACTGGCTGGTGAAGAAGAAGATCGGGGACAACCCGGAGTTCTACCACAAGGACCTCAACGAGATCACCCGCTCGAAAGCGAACACGCCGACGATGGGGGGGATTCTCATCAGCGGGTCGATCCTGCTGGTGACGGTTCTGCTGGCGGACCTCTTTTCGTTCTACGTGCAGATGGCCATCCTTTGCATCGTGTGGCTCACCGCGCTGGGGAGCATCGATGACTACCTCAAGCTCACCAGCGCTCAGCGCGGGCCGGGACGGCGCGAGGGGCTTTATTCGTGGGAGAAGCTGGTGTTTCAGGTGGGGCTGGCGCTGCTGCTGGGGCTTTTCATCCACAGCCACGGGACGGAGACCCACGAGCAGCTCACGGAGATGCTGCGCAGCCAGCACCCGGAATCCCCGGCCGACACGCCGAACATGACGCACATCCTGAACCTGCCGTTTCTGCGGACGTGGCTTCCTGCCAGGCTCGGGCAATCGACGCTGGTGGATCCGAACGTCATCGAGCTGAGCCCCTGGCTGTTCGGGCTGCTGACCGTGCTGGTGATCTGCGGGGCGTCGAACGCGGTGAACCTGACGGATGGGATGGATGGTCTTGCCAGCGGGGTGACGATCCCCGTGGCGTTCGCGTTCGTGATTCTGGCGCTGATCGCCGGTCGGCTGGACTGGGCACGGTTCCTGCTGGTGCCGTACATACCGCTGGGGGACGAGCTGGCGATCGTGGCCGGGGCGATGGTGGGATCGTGCCTCGGGTTCCTGTGGTTCAACTGTCATCCCGCGCAGGTCTTCATGGGGGACACGGGATCGCTGACGCTGGGGGGGCTGCTGGGTTACATCGCGGTGGTGACGCGGCAGGAGTTTCTGCTGCTCATTATCGGGGGGATTTTCGTGCTCGAGGCGCTCAGCGTCATCCTGCAGGTCGGCTGCTTCAAGCTCACCAAGCACCGCCCCGGCGGGGGCAAGCGGTTGTTCCGCATGGCGCCGATCCATCACCACTTCCACCTGGCGGGCTGGACCGAGCAGCAGGTGGTGGTGCGCTTCTGGGTGCTGACGGCGGTGCTGGCGGCGCTGGCGCTGGCGACGGTGAAGCTGCGGTAAGCGGCGCGGTCACGCAATCCCGCCGTGCATGGTGGGCCCCGGCGGTTGCGCGGCGATGATGCGCGATTCTTCCCCAAGCATCCACCGCCAGCGCGGTTCGACCTCGCGCGGATCGCACACAACGCGGGCCAGGTCGATGAAGACGAGGTAGTGGCCGTGCTCGGAGGCGTGGAGGGCGGCGTAGAGCCTGGCCAGTTCGAGATCCTGGCAGTGGTCTGCGAGGAGTTGGAACCGTTCGCAGGAGCGTGCCTCGATCAGCGCGGAGATCATGAGACGGTCCATCAGTTCGCGCGGGCCGTCGCCCAGGCGGACCAGGTCGCGCAGGGCTTTGGCGTAGGGGTTGCGGTGGCTTTTGGTGAACCGGCCGCCGCGGCGGTGGAGGATGCGCAGGACGGCGGCGAGGTGTTCGATTTCGTCGCGGGCGACGGCGGTCATGGTGGTCACCCAGCGGGTGGTGAGCTCATCGTCGACGGGGTCGGGCGGCGACAGGTCCGGTGCGGGGAAGCGGTTAAGGAGCTCGAGGGCGTTGGCGGCCGCCTTTTTCTCGAGGTGCGCGTGATCGTTGAGCAATGCCAGCGGATCGCGCAAGGCCGAGGCGGCCCAGGCGGTGGGCGTCCGGTAAGTCAGGGGCATGTCAGCGGTTTCAGCGGACATGAGAGGGGATTGTAGTCGGTGAGTCTGTGGATCGCGGTCGGAGGTCCTCCTGCCGGTTCATGCCGCCCGATCGTGCGGACGATATGGGTTGTAACGGGCGCGCCGATGGCGCCGGCGGCGGCGGGCGGACCGTTCTCTCGAATCGAGGATTCCTACAATGACCCCCAGCCAGACCATCGAAGCGAGACCCGCGATTTCCACCACCGTTCCCAACCTCACCCATGAACTGCCCGCCGGGGGCGATGCGCTGGCGCTGCGGGGGCGTGAGTGGGTGCTGACCAACGGCGCGGGGGGCTATGCGATGGGCACGGCCGCGGCAATCAACACGCGGCGCTATCACGGGCTGCTGGTGGCGGCGACGCACCCGCCGGTGGGGCGGATCGTGGCGCTCAATGGCGTGCTGGAGCAGCTTTCGCCGGTGGAGGGGAATGATCAGGTGCTCGAGTTCAACTCGGCGGCGTTCCACGCGGACCTCAACCCCTCTGGTGGCGATGCGATCGTCCCCGATGGATACCGCTTGCTGGAGCGGTTTGAGCGCGGGTTGAGTGTGGCGTGGGAGTACGAGCATGGGCGTTTGAAGTTCGAGCGACAGCTTGTGCTGCATTGGAAGCGGCAGGCCGCGACGATCCGTTACACGATCCGCGGCGGGCGCGAGGGGGATGTCTTCCGCCTTGGGCCGATGATGACGCTTCGCGACTTCCACGCGCTGCTGTTCAAGGATCAGCTCGGACGGTTCGACCTGGCCGAGCGCGGGCAGTGGATCGCCGTGACCCGTGCGGGGGTGACGGTGACGGTGAACTGCCCCGGCGGGCGGTTCATGCGCGAGGATTCGTGGTGGTACGGTTTTCATTACGAGATCGAGACGCGCCGCGGGCAGGAGGATCGGGAGGATCAGTTCCTTCCCGGCGCGTTCGAGTTCGAGCTGGATGGTCGTCCGGAGCAGAGCTTCACGCTGACGGTGGCGCTGGGCGACCGGCCGGTCGAACCGGTCACCGATTGCGATGCCCGGCGGGCGCACCTGGAGGCGGTGGAGCGGCGCCTGGCGGGCGTTCTGGAAGGTGTCGTCGCGAAGCAGGAGAGCGCGCCCAAGACGACGGCGTCGGGGCGCGGGCGGGGCGGATCGGGGAGTTTTCTTTCGGAGCTGCGAGAATCCGAGCGCTCGCGGCGACTGGTCCGCACGCTGGCGATCGCTTCGGATGACTTCGTGGTGGATCGGGTGGTCAAGGGTGAGAAGCTCTCGACGATCCTCGCGGGGTATCCCTGGTTCGCCGACTGGGGCCGCGACACGTTCATCTCGCTCGAGGGGCTGCTGCTGGCGACCGGTAGGTACGATGAGGCCCGGCGGGTGCTGCGGGCGTTCGCCTCGTCGCTGCGCGACGGGCTGGTTCCCAACCGGTTCGACGACTACGACGACAAGCCCGAATCGGCCCATTACAACACCGTCGATGCCAGCCTGTGGTTCATTCACGCGGCGATCCGTTACCTTCAGGTCACCGGCGACCGGCAGGCGTGGGAGGAGTTTCTGAGCGCCGCGTGCCAGTCGATCATCCGCGCCCACATCGAGGGCACGAAGACGATCGGACACGCGGAGAACGCGGAGATCCGCATGGGGGGCGACGGGCTGATCGCGGCCGGTTCGCCGCGCACGCAGCTCACGTGGATGGATGCGGCGTGTCACGATCCGGCGGGCCGGGGCTTTCGCGTCTTCACGCCGCGCCACGGAAAGGCCGTCGAAATCAACGCCCTCTGGTACAACGCGCTGGCGGGGATGGCGGAGGTTCTGGCGGAGTCGGACGCGCCGGCGGCCGAGCACTACACCAAGCTGACCAAGCGCATCAAGCGATCGTTCGCCAAGGTGTTCTGGAACGACCAGACCGATTGCCTGTTCGACCACGTCTGGTACGACGACCAGGGCGACGCCCATCCGGACGGTTCAATTCGGCCGAACCAGATCTTCGCCGTCAGCCTGCCCCATTCGCCGCTGCCGCGCAACCGGCAGAAGAAGGTGATTGATGTGGTGCGAGAGAAGCTGCTGACGCCCTTCGGCCTGCGCACCCTGCCCGAGGGCGATCCGAACTACCACGCGCGGTACGGCGGCCCGCAGTTCCAGCGCGACAAGGCGTATCACCAGGGGACCATCTGGCCGTGGCTGATCGGCCCGTACTGCGAGGCGGTGCTTCGGCAGTCGCGCTTCGGGGTCAAAGCCGTCAAGGAAGTGCAGAAAGCGCTGACGCCGCTTGTTTACGAGCTTCTCGGCGAGACCGATTCTCCGACCGCTTCGATCGGCCAGCTTCACGAGATTCACGAGGCCGCGTCGCCGCACGCCCCTGTAGGGTGCATGGCCCAGGCGTGGAGCGTGGCGGAGGTGGTGCGTGTGCTTTGGCTGGTGGGGAGGGGGGAGTAGATCCTCATTCGGTGATGAGCGCGCCCGCGCGGCGCTTGGCCGCAACCGAAGAGGAGAATGAAGGATCAGTGGGGCGGGCGTCTCGCCCGCCATCAGGCCGAAGGCCTGAGTCATCAACATCTTGTGGCGGCACCCCTGCGAAGCTCAGGAACTTGCGGCTTCGCCGCAAAGGCGGGCGGGACGCCCGCCCCACTGTCCATGTCTGAGCATCCTCACGGGCAAGCGGAGCTTGCCCATGGCACCCTCGACCGCCCCCCCGCTAAACTTCCCCCCATGTGCGGCCGGTACACGCTCTCTTCACCCAAGCAACTCATCATCGAGGGGTTTCTCGTCCGCGAGTGGTTTGAGGATGAGTATCCCCCGCGCTACAACGCCGCGCCGACGCAGTGGCTGCCGATCGTGCGCGAGCTGCACGGTGTGCGCCGGCTGGACCTCCTGCGCTGGGGGCTGATTCCATCCTGGGCGAAGGATCCGATCATCGGCAACCGGATGATCAACGCCCGCGCCGAAACGGTGATGGAGAAACCGACGTACAAAGCCGCGTACCGTCGGCGGCGATGCCTCGTTCCGGTCGATGGGTTTTATGAATGGCAGGCGCTTGATGATGGGTCGAAGCAGCCGCACCTGATCCATTTGGCGACGGGGGAACTGATTGGTTTGGCCGGGCTGTGGGAGCACTGGCAGAGCGCCGATGGGACGGAGCTTGAGTCCTTCACGATCCTCACCACCACGCCCAACGAGCTTCTAAGGCCGATCCACGACCGCATGCCGGTGATCATCCCGCGACCATCCTACGATGCGTGGCTTTCAGCGGAGACGCCTGAGGAGGCGCTGCACGGGATGCTTCAGCCGTACCCGGCCGAGGCGATGGCGCTTTTTCCTGTATCGAGGCGCGTGGGCAACGCGAAGGTGGATGATCCATCCCTGGTGTCACCGATCGACTGATGTCGGCTGAGTGAACTCGTCGATGGTGCGGCCGTTGTTGTCGATGGCGGTGTAGCGGCGCTCGTCCCGCGTGATCTCCACCAGGATGAAGTGGACGACCGCCTCGGCCTTGGCGAGATACCAGTGTTCTTCGGGGTTCTTGGCGGCGCGGGGTTCGCGGCCCCAGCAGCCGTCGCCGAGGTAGAGGACGCCCGCAGGGTCTTCTTTCCCATCACGGATCGGGACGGTGCGCTTGTAGACGTGGTCGTGGTTCTCGAAGACGGCGGCGGGGGCGAAGCGCTCAATGAGCGGCGTCCAGTGGGTGCGGACTTCGAGGCTGTGGGGGTTGTCCCAGGCGCGGTGGGAGGGGAAGGCCGGGATGTGATAGGTCACGAAGAGGTTGGGGACTTCCCGCCGGGCTTCGAGGGCCTGGGCGAGCCAATCGGTCTGTTCGCCCGCGACGGCCGTGGTGTGGCCGGAATCGAGCAGGAGAAGGCTCAGGTAGTCCCCGAAGTCCAGGGCCGTGTACCCGCGCTCGGCGAACAGACGGAACGTGGCGTAGAAGAACGGCGCTTTCTCGCGGTCGGTGCCGAAGTGGCCATCGACCTCGTGGTTCCCGATGCAGACCACCATCGGGATCATCCTCCCCTCCGGGCTGACCATGTAGGTCTTCCAGTCCTCGAGCCACTCGATCCAGCGCATGGGGTTCTTGCCGTCCTCGTAGGCAAGGTCTCCGCCGAGCAGGGCGAAGTGTGGTTCGCGTGCGGCGGCCTGGATGTTGGTCTTGCGGTTGGGCTCGCCGGATCCGGCATCGCCGCCGGTGACGAAGACGAGCTTCTCGGGCATCGTCGAGGGCATGGTTCGGAAGCGGTATTCGGGGGAGGTCAGCCCGATGCGGAAGATGTAGTCGGTGTCCGGCGAGAGGCCGCGAAGCTGGGCGCGGTAGAGGAACATGGGCGTCAGGGGAAACGCGCTGCGCAGGGCGCGGGCGGACTTCCACTGGTCGCTGCCGCGCGGGGCGTACCACACTTCGGGCAGCCCGCGCCAGTTGCGGTCGCCGATCCACTGGATGGTCATGGTGGTGGTGGGATCGCCCTGCCAGGTGAGG
>JBGTFI010000215.1:0-5272 GCA_041747335.1 Phycisphaeraceae bacterium
GTGGGGCGAAATGCTCCGCCGCACCGCGCGAAGCGCCGCCGCATGGCGGCCGGGTGCCGGCGGTGACTTCCTTGAAATACTCGCCGAAGCCGCGCAATACTGGGGCTACCTCACCGCGCCGCGCGAGCTTGCCCACCCCCAGACCGGCGAATCGAGCTAAGCATGCCCCGGATCAGCGTCGTCATCCCGTGCTACAACGTCGCCCCGCTGGTGGAGCAATCGATCCGTTCGGCGCTCAATCAGTCGCACCCGCCGGCCGAGATCATCCTCGTCGATGACGGCTCGAAGGACGACACCCCAGCCGTCATCCAGCGGTTCATCGACGCGCACGATCAGCGATTACCCACGCGGATCGTACTCATCCGCCAGAAGAACGCCGGCGTCTCCCGCGCCCGCAACGTGGGCATTGTGAAGGCGGGCGGCGACTTCATCGCCTTCCTGGATGGCGATGACCTGTTCATGCCGTCGAAGCTTGAGAAGCAGCTTGCGCTGCTCGAAGCCCATCCCGAAGCGTGCGGAGTGTTCTGCGGGCTGTTCCAGTTCATGGACGACCTCGACGACATGGAGCGCGCGCCGATTCAGAACGTCGCGCCGGATCCGGACGTGCGGCACATCCTCCTTCACCAGACCGTGGTGGTCTCGACGGTGATGGTTCGGCGCACGATGCTCCACGAGCTTCACTTCGACGAAACCACCGGCCACGGAGAAGACACCGTCTTCGCCGCGGCGCTGCGCCTGCGCGGGCCCTGGCGGATGGTGAACGAGCCGCTCGTCGCCAAGCGCACGCGACCGGGGCAGGCAAGCGCACTGACCCGGCACGCGATCTGGAACACCCGTACACGCGTCGAGTTCTGTCGTCAACACGCGGCCGAGATCGGCCCGCAAACCGCGCGCGACATCGAGGACGACCTGTGGCGGCGCATCGTCAGCGCCCTGGAAAGACGCTACTGGCGGCGAGAGCTCCGCGAGCTGCCCGCCATGCGCGACCAGCTCGCCAAGCTCTGCCCCGAACACCTCTCCCAGAGCTTTCTCGCGCGGACGCGCCTCTACCCCCGATGGGTCTATCATCTCAAGGATCGAATCGTCGGCCGCCCCCCAACCGCTGACCGCTAATCGCTATCCCCCAACCGCCGACCGCCAACCAGAATGTCCGACGTCTCGGTCATCATCGCCTGCTACAACGCCCAGCCGTCCATCGCGCAGGCGATCCGTTCAGTCCTGCAACAGAGCGATCCGCCGCGGGAGATCATCGTGATCGATGACGGCTCGACCGATGGAACCACCGCGCAGGTGCGCCCCTTCGCCGCCGATCCTGCCACCGGCGTTCAGCTCATCCGTCAGGACAACCGCGGCGAGTCGGCCGCCCGCAACCGGGGCATCGAACGCGCAAGCGGGCAGTTCCTCGCGTTTCTGGATGCCGATGATCTCTGGCTGCCCGGCAAGACCGCCCGGCAGCTTCACGCCCTGCGCGAAGACTCCGACGCCGTGGCGGTCCATTGCCGCGCGTTCGACTTCGAGCACGACCTCGACGACCTTCGACGCATGGAATCCAGCCCCGCGCTCGACAACCCCACCGTCGCCGACCTCATCAAGACGCCGTGCGTGCTGCTCTCGACACTCATGGTGCGCCGCGAAGCGCTCATCAGACACCAGGTGCGATTCGATGAGCACGCCCGCCACGGCGAGCAGATGCTCTTCGCCGCCGATCTGCGGCTGGCCGGCCCGCTGCGACTGGTGAATGAACCGCTCGTCGCCCGAAGGCGCCACGCCGGGCAACATGGCGGCGACACCTGGCACCCGATCTACTCCCTCGAACACCGCGCGCGATGGGTCCGCGCCCACCGCGAGCTGCTCGGGGAGGCCGTCTACGTCCCGCTCGACGGCTGGATCGGAAGGCAGATGGTCGACACCCTGGTCGATCGCTACTGGCGTCGCCGCCTGCGCGGGTATCGCCAGGCGCGTCGCCGCGTGCGGAAGCTCTATCCCACCTTGATCCGCCGTGCGGGCGTCGCCAACCGCGTCATCGGCCCGCGCTGGTGGTACCTCCTGACGGACTGGCTGAGCCCCTCAAGACGCAAGCTGGGAAGACATTTCAGGTAGGGAAGGGAGGGGGAAACGCATGAATGTCGAATGCACGAATCGAGACGTGCAGCACATCACGCTCAATTCCCCCACTACCGCTGGTAATAGATGAACATCCCAGTGCTCAGGAAAAAACCCGCGACGCCCAGGGCGATCGCCGTGGCGCAGAGCTTGGCGCCCAGGACCCCTTGCCGCCGGGAGATGTCCTTCTGCCCGAGAATGCCCAGCACCACGGCCGCCGGACCGAGCACGAACCCCAGCAGCAGCACCGCGTCCACCACGCTCAGCACGCCGAAGAGCATCGCCGGCAGCGCGTAGGGCGTGCGTGCCCCGACCCAACGGCCGATGCGCTCGGCTCGCCGTTTTTCGCCTGCCGATTCCCTGCCGAATAACGCCATGACCGCCAGCCTCAGACTATCTGCAGCCGCCCATTGAGGCATCCATTCCAAGCCGTCGGCCTGACGGCGGTCGCCGCAGCGCCCGCCCCATTGTCAGAAGAAGCCTGCCGACAAGGAACCGCCCCGCGAAGAGGTCTCGCGGGGCGGGTTCGTTGTCTTGAATCAGCCTCGGGCGCTGGTTACTTGATCTCGACCTCGGCGCCCTGCTCCTTAAGCTTCTCGGCGAGAGCGCTGGCTTCGTCCTTGCCGAGGCCTTCCTTGACGGGCTTGGGCGCGCCGTCAACGAGTTCCTTGGCTTCCTTCAGGCCCAGGCCGGTCACCTCCCGCACCACCTTGATCACCTGGATCTTCTTGTCGCCGGCGGCCTTGAGGATCACGTCGAATGACGTCTTCTCCTCAACCTCGGCAGCGGCCCCGCCGCCGGGGCCGGCCATCATGATCGCGCCGCCCGCGGCGGGCTCGAGTCCATAGGCATCCTTGAGGTAGTTCTTCAGATCGACCGCCTCCTTCAGCGTCAACCCGGCGATCTTGTCGCCAAGCTCCTTGATCGCTCCGGAGAACTCTACGGTCGCGGTGGCTTCATCGGACATGGTTCAATCCTTTCCTGAATCGCGCTGGTCGTCCAATAGGTCGCGGCACGCTGCCTCGATTTAACCCCGAAGGGCCAGTCGGACGGTTTTGGTTGGCGGTTAGCGGGTAGCGGTCAGGCGCCGATCTTCGTGATCGCTTCGCCCTTTTCGAGCTTCTCCTCCATGGCCTTGAGGATCGAGGCGATGTTGTTCCCGGCGCTCGTGGCGGCGCTGATGAGCTGGCCGGCCGGGCCGAGGATCACCTGGATCACCTGCGCCTGGGCCTCCTCCCGCGTGGGGTACTTGCTCAGCTCCTCGATCTGGTTCGGGCCGAACAGGATCCCCTCCATGATCGCGCCCTTGAACTCAAGCTGCTTGAGCCCCTTGGCGATGTCAATCAGCTCGCGGGCGACGTTCACCACGCTCTCCCCGCCGTACACCATGGCGCTCGCGCCCTCGAGCAGCGCATCGATGCCGGCAAGGTCGGTGTCCGCCACGGCCTTCTTCGCCAGGCTGTTCTTGACCACGGTCACGCGCATCTGCTTGCCGCTCAGACGCGTGCGCATGGCGTTGTTGTCGTTGGACTTGATGCCGCGGATGTCGATCACCACCGCGCCGGTAAGGTCGCCGAACTTGCGGCGATACGTCTCGGTGATCAGGTTCTTGATGGGCTTGCTCATGGGGAAGAGTCCGGGGGTCTGGAGTCTGGGGTCTTGAGTCCTGCCAGTCGCTATCCGCTAACCGCTAACCAATCACCTGCACACCGGGGGTCATGGTTCCGGAGAGGGAAATCTTCTTGACGTAAGTTCCCTTGGCGGAAGAGGGCTTCATCCGCTGGATGAGGTTGATGAACGCCTCGGCGTTGTCCAGCAGGTGCTGCCCGTCGAAGCTGAGCTTCCCGATCGCCGCCTGCACGTTCCCGCCGGCGTCGTTGCGGAACTCGACCTTGCCCGCCGAATACTCCTTGACCGCCGTCAGGATGTCCGGCGCGACCGTCCCGCTCTTGGGAGAGGGCATCAGGCCCTTGGGACCGAGCACCCTCCCAAGCTTGCTGATCACGCGCATCATCGCCGGTTCTGCCACCGCCACGTCGAAGTCCATCCACCCGCTCTCGATCTTCGCCACCAGTTCCTCGCCCCCGGCCTCGATCGCCCCGGCCGCCTTCGCCTGATCCACCTTGTCCTCCGCGCAGAATGCCACCACCCGTTTGCTCTTGCCTACTCCGTGCGGAAGCGCCACCGAACCGCGGATCATCTGGTCCGCCTGCTTGGGATCGATCCCCAGGTGGATGCAGATCTCCACCGTCTGATCGAACTTCGCCTTCTTGAACGACTTGACCTTGGCGATCGCCTCGTGGAGGGGAAGAGCCTGGTCCCGCTCCACCTTCTTCAGATCTTCGAGATAACGCTTACCCTGTCTGGCCACGCGGGCCTCCTTTCGATGCGCCGGCGGAAGGTCATCCCGCCTCATCTCCCACGATTCGCGGTTCGTGGTGGACCTGACCGTTCATATAACCATCCACAGCCGGAGGGATCACATCCCTTCAACCACCACACCCATCGAGCGGGCCGTCCCCGCGATGGTCCGCATGTTCGCCTCGACGGAGTGCCCCGACATCTCCTTGCCCTTTTCCTGCGCAATCGCGCGAATCTGATCCACGGTCAGCTTGCCGACCTTCTCCTTGTTCGGGACGCCCGAACCCTTCGCGGCGCCCGCAAGATCCTTGATCATGACCGCAGCCGGCGGACTCTTGACCTCGAACTCGAAGGTACGGTCGGCGTAGACCGTGATCACGCAACCAACCACCTTGCCGCCAAGGTGCGCGGTCGCGGCGTTGAACTGCTGAATAAACTGCCCGGGGTTGACCCCGTTGGCGCCCAGCGCCGGGCCGATGGGCGGGGCCGGGGTCGCCTGCCCGCCGGGCGCCTGAATCTTGAACTTTGCGGTGATCTCTTTCTTCTTGGCCATCGCTGATCGCTCCCGACCGCCGCGCGGACAGAATCCAGCCCTGCCACGCAGCGAGCCGGGCAGTATAGCCGGACCTCGGAGAAATGCAAAAGCAGGTCTGGAGCAGTCCAGGGTGAGGGTCTGCCCAAATTTCCGGGGGGCGTGTAATAATGGGTTTTTTGGCCAGGGATGGCCGGAAAGGAATGGATTCCAATGGCGCGTTTGATGGTGACGGATGAGCGGGAGTTGCTTGGGCGGGTGCAGTCGACGGTGGAG
>JBGTFI010000216.1:0-3982 GCA_041747335.1 Phycisphaeraceae bacterium
GCATCGGCAGGTCGGCGATGGTGATCGACCCTGTGGCCGCCCAGATCGCCTCCGGCGCCTGGAAGGCGCCCGCGGCCGGGGACACCGTCGCCAGACCCGACGGCGAGCAGGTCGCCTGGGAACCTGCCCAGGCCGACGACCAGGGATGGTTCCGCGGTCAGGGTCTTTCGGGCAAGTACCTCTTCATCCGCGTGGAATCAGCCAAGGCGCAAGGGGCCATCCTTCACACTGTCGGGACGGAGACGGTGTATCTCAACGGCCGCCCGCTCGCGGGGGACTATTACGGAACCGGCTACCTTCGCCTGCCTGTGCATCTCAAGGCCGGGGCGAACGAACTGCTCATTTACGGCGGGCGCTCGGCTGGATTCCGGGACACCGGCGAACTGCGCGCGGCCTTCGAGGATGCCCCCGCATCGGGACTGATGATCGACACCTCGGACATGACGCTGCCCGACCTCCTCGTCGGCGAGACCGCCCACACTGTCGGCGCGGTGAAGATTCTCAGTTGGCATGACGAATCCCGCCGTGATCTAACCCTTCGCCTGCGCGGTCCCGGCCTGACCACGACCTTCACCAAAGTGCCCATCATCGGGCCTGTCACGCTGCGGAAGGTTCCGTTCGCCATTCAGGCCCCCGCGCCGACTCGAGCCGGCAACGTCGAGGCGACCCTTGAACTGTTCGAGGGTAATTCATCGACGCCCATCGGCGTCGCCACCTTCAATCTCGCGCGCCGCTCCGCGGACCAGAACCACAAGCGCACGTTCATCAGCGACATCGACGGGAGCGTGCAGTACTACGGCGTGAACCCGGCCACCCCCCTGCCGGGTGATGATTCGCCCAAGGCCATCTTCCTGTCCGTACACGGAGCGGGCGTCGAGGCGGCGCCGAACCAGATCGGCGCCTACGCAAGCAAGTCCTGGGGGCACGTGGTGTGCCCGACGAACCGCCGGCCGTACGGCTTTTCGTGGGAGGAATGGGGCCTGATCGACGCGATGGAGGTACTCGCGGAAGCCAAACGCGTTTACGACCACGATCCGGCGCGGGTGTATTTGACCGGCCACTCGATGGGCGGGCACGGTTCATGGGTGCTCAGCCAGACGTTCCCAGACAAGTTCGCCGCCACCGCCCCATGCGCCGGGTGGGTGAGCATGCGCTCGTACGCCCGGCGGTTCGAAGCCGGGGCCGAACTGGAAGGTCAGATGTCGGACCTCTTCATCCGCCAGTACAACCAGCACGACAGCGAACTGATGGCGGAGAACAACATCGGCCAGGCGGTGTACATCTATCACGGCGACGCCGACCGCACCGTCCCGGTCACCGAGGCGCGCACCATGCGCGACCGGCTCGAAGCCGTCGGCCACCGCGACTTCACGCTCTATGAGTTCCCCGGCGGGGGGCACTGGTTTGACTCCACGGACGAGCCTGGCGCTTCATGTGTCGATTGGCCTCCCATCTTCGACCTGTTCGCCCGCCGCGCGCTTCCGCCCGATCACGCGGTACTCGACCTCAACTTCCTGACCTGCGACCCCGGCATCAGCGCCTGGCGCAACTGGGCGGGCATCCTCGCCCAGGAGACGCAATTCACGCCCAGCCGGATCGCCCTGCGCCACGAACCGCACCTGCGCCGGTTCAGCGGTTCCACGGAGAATGTCTCGCGCCTGGCGATCAGGCTCGATCACGTCTGGCCGGGGCGCCCGGTGCGTGTCGAACTCGACGGAACGGTCCTGTCGGACATCGCGCCGCCGACGGACGGCAACAGGATCTATCTCGCCAAAGAAGAGGGCAAGTGGAAGCAGGTCGACCGGCCGAGCATGGCTGAGAAAGGCCCGCACCGCTACGGTCCGTTCAAGGCGGCGCTCAACAACCGGGTGGTGTTCGTCTACGGAACAGCCGGGAGCGATCAGGAGACGAAGTGGGGCTGGGCCAAGGCGGAGTTCGACGCCCAGGAGTTCTACTACCGCGGCAACGCATCGATCGAGGTGGTGGCCGACCGCGACTTCGATCCGGATGTCTACGCCGATCGCAACATCATCCTCTACGGCAACGCCCAGACAAACTCCGCCTGGTCGACGCTGCTGGGAGAAAGCCCGGTGCAGGTGAATCGGCGCTCGGTGACGATCGGCGGGCGGACCGTTGAGGGCGAAGACCTCGCGTGCATGTTCGTCCGACCGCGGCCGGGCAGCGACACGGCGATGGTGGCGGCGATCAGCGGCACGGGGCTGCACGGGCTGCGACTGAACGACCGCCTGCCGATCCACACTTCGGGGGCACGCTACCCGGACGTGACGGTTCTGGATGCCAGCGCCTACGAGAAGGGCATGGAAGGCGTCGCGGCGGCCGGATACTTCGGGATCGACTGGTCGGTGGAGAATGGGGAGTTTGTCTGGCGGTGAATGCGGAGAGCCACATGGTCAAGCTCGACCCCCGGAAGTTGGACTGCGCTTGACCATGCCACCCAGGTCTGCCCCCGCCATCACCCTGCCATCGGCGGGGGCGCTTCGTAGCCGGACCACGATCCCCGTGCCAGGCCTTCCTCGCGCACGGCGGCGAGAACGTGCATGATGATCTTCACCTGCGCGTCGAAGCGGCATTGCCAGTCGCTTTGCGAGAGCGTCGCTCCGACCGCGTCGCCGCCGTGATCGGTGAAGCTGCGCTCGTGCAGCAGGCGGTGGACCATCGATTCGAGCTTATCCACGGGCTGATGCGGGCAGCGCGAGACGACATCGACCAGGTCGGTCAGGATCGATTCGAGCACGCGCAGCTCGGCTGAGGAAACGACGGCGGCGCCTTCCGAATCCGTGTGGCGTCGCCAACGGCGCCAATGGCGGTCAAGCAACTGATTGGCGGAATCCAAGAGCGAGGTGTCACTGACCATCGGGTGTCCTCCATGCCCAGTCCCTCCTCCATGAACGGCGGAACCGCCGCGAGACGGTCACGAATCCCGTTGATCCCCGGCCTCCTCGCCTTCCTCTCTCTTCCCCGGAAGCCCCCTGCCCCATGGAGCCATCTTATCGGTCTTAGGGCTTTTCTCCAAGAGCATTTGATCATCTAATGGTGATTTTTCTCGAATCACCCCACGAAGTCTGTCAGGTCTCGGCTGACGGGGATGTCGGCGAGGGATGATCGTCGTTCACTCGCCCATCAGGGAACGAGAAACGCGTCATTCGCATCGGCGGGGACTTCGCTGCCGGAATACTGCTCCACGCCTTCGAGCAGGAAGATGTTGTCTTTCTCGTCCCCGGGCACGCGTGGCGCGGTGATCCAGCGGACCGAGCCGTTGCGAAGCAGGACGTTCTGTCCGTCGGGACCGTGGAACACGCTGACCGAATCGCGCGACGCGGCGCGATTGAACTCGAGTCGGATGTCCCCCTGCCCGCCGATCAGGAACAGCGGGTTCTTGTCCGCCAGCACGGGCATGTTCGGGGCTTCATCGACGCGCACCAGGTGGGGCGCGTGCTGATTGGTGTAGCTGTAGGAGACCGCGTTCGCGTGCGGCCAGTCCAGGGCCGCGGCGCTCAATCGCGCGGGCGCCTCGGGGTTGTCCGGACACGCCAGGAACTGGGACGCCAGATATCCCTCGCGAAGCAGCACGAAGTAATGGGCCGAGTTGGACCGCACCGGCGCCGTCGCGGACCGCTGCGCCTCGCCGACCTTGTACCACGGCGTGCCCGGCTGCGCGCTGCGTCGCGGGAGATGCCCGGCAAAGTCGTTCTGGTACTGCCCCATCACCTGCCCGGCCATGCCCAGGTTGCTCAGGCACGCCAGACGCTGGGCATCGGACTGCGACTTCGAGAGCACCGGGATCGCCAGCGAAAGCCCGATGAGCATGACGGCCGCGACCGCGAGCAGGTCGTTGAGGCGGAATCGTCCGGGGCTTGCGGCCGAGAGGGCCTGGATCTGCTGGGCGAAGATGGCGCTTTGCCTTGCCTGCTGGATGCGATCGAGCGTGGACTGTACCAGGTCCGCCGGGGGCTCCTGGGCG
>JBGTFI010000217.1:0-9399 GCA_041747335.1 Phycisphaeraceae bacterium
TCAAACGTCTGGGCCGACATCAGACCGCCCTCGAACGTGCCATGCAGGATTGATCCTTTCGCTTGCGTCTGCGCATTTCGCATTCCAACAGAACCCCGCAGCCATCCGGATTCCTTCGCCCATGAGCGTCATTCCACTGAGCCAACCCGACATCACCGAAGCCGAGATCGATGCCGTCACCGACGTGTTGCGCAGCGGGCGGTTGAGCCTCGGCCCGCGCCAGGCGCGCTTCGAGGAACTCGTCGCCGACCGCACCCGCCGTCGTCACGGGATCGCGGTGAGCAGCGGAACCTCTGGCCTGCACCTGGTCCTGCTCGCCCTGGGCATCGGTCCGGGCGATGAAGTCATCACCACGCCGTTCTCCTTCGTCGCCTCGGCCAACTGCATTCTGTACGTCGGCGCGAAACCCGTCTTCGTGGACATCGATCCCAAGTCCCTCAACATGGACCCGGCCGCGGTCGAAGCCGCCATCACCCCGCGCACGCGGGCGATTCTGGCGGTCGAGGTCTTCGGCAACCCCGAACACATGGACCGCATCGCCGCGATCGCCCAGGCGCACGAGCTGCCGCTGGTGGAGGACAGTTGTGAGGGGCTGGGCGGTTCGCTGCGCGGCCGCCCGATCGGTTCCTTCGGTCGCGCGGCCGTGTTCGGCTTCTATCCCAACAAGCAGATCACCACCGGCGAGGGCGGGATGATCGTCACCGATGACGACCACCTGGCCGAGGCCTGCCGCTCCATGCGCAACCAGGGGCGGGCGACGCTGAACCTTGAGGATGACTCGCCCAACTCGCCGCGCACGGGGTCGTGGCTGGCGCACGAGCGGCTGGGGTACAACTATCGCCTGAGCGAGCTTTCGTGCGCGATGGGCGTGGCGCAGATGGAGCGTCTGGACAAGATGCTCGAACGCCGCCGGGCCGTGGCCGGGATGTACATGGACCGCCTGATGGACTGGGAGGATCTCATCCTTCCCACCATTTCGGCGTGCGACGGGGACTGCTCGAGCTGGTTCGTCTTCGTCGTGCGGCTAACCAGCCGGTACACGCACGTCGAGCGCGACCGCATTCTTCAGGGGATGCACCGCCATGAGGTGGGCGTGGGCAATTATTTTCCCTGCATTCATCTTCAGCCGTTCTACCGCAAACAGTTCGGGCACACGCAGGGGCAGTTCCCCATCGCCGAATCGGTCAGCCATCGGACGATCGCGCTTCCGTTCTACAACCAGATGGATGAAATGCAGATCGACCTGGTGTGCCATACCCTGAAGGTGATGATCCAGCGCGAGCAGTTGTTGCACAGGGATTGAAGGGGGGAGGCACGGAGGGACGGAGGGTAGGTCCGGCTGTGCCGGACGGAGGACGCGCGCAAGAGCCGCAAGGGGCCCGGCGGCGATCGGCGCGCCGCCGGGCTTTGCGGTTTTACTTCTTTGAGTCACGGTCCGGGTCGTGCGGGCGAGGCAACATCGTGGGGAGAGGCGACACGTGAAGCGTCGGCCGAGTCCGCCGTAGCCGGTCCGGTCGAGACAACCTTCCTCGCATTGAGCCTCTCCCTGAAGCGGCAATCCTGCGAGTGGTGCTGTCCCTTCACCTATGGCGGAAAGGGCGGGGGTGTGCGCGCGCACGCGGGGGAAAGGGGTTGGGGATTGGGGATTAGGGGTTGGGGGGTGGGGGGTGGGGGAAGAATAGACATTGACAAACGGACTCTTCCTCAACCAATACTGGACTTTTGATACGCCTTCTGTTGCACAGCCTGCCCGATCTTGTCGTGTACTTCCGCAAGTAGTTCCAAGAGAACATCGTGCAACTCCTTGTAGTCGGCAAAGTCCGGCATAAACTCATTGCCGTGTGCTACAGAGTTTCGAGTATGAACGAGGCGATTATCAATGAGGCCCTGCTTGGTCAGGAATGGATTCGGGTCGATGCCAATTCCCAAGAGAATGCGGCGAAATCGATCGAAGTTCAGGTTCGATCCGGTGATGATCTCACTTTCCCAATGAATCACCGCGTTGCCGTTGAGCGCGGCCAAGAGACGCTGGCACTCCCTAATATACTCCTCTGGTTTCTCAATACTCGCGATACGGCGAGCATACGGCCTTATTGCCAGCGCCACGAACGCCGCCGAGAGAGAGTCGCATCGCACCCGTCGCTGAGCTACATACCTAAGATATAGTTGCGCTGCAGACTTCGTGAAACCCTCCCAGTGGGCATACAACATGACGAATGCTGCCCTGATCATGAACGACGCATCGCTCTCGGACGCGCTCTCTACGGCGAACCGCAGGGCCGTCAACTCGCGTCGACGCCATGCCAAGTCTCGATCCAGCTTTGAGCAGAACTCTTCGTGGGTGAGGGCCTTCATGGCTTCATCTGTTCTCTGCCAAAGGGGATAGTGATAGGCATCCGTTGTGACGCCCGCCTGCCAGAGCCGATTCCATTCAAGAAGGTTCTATTCTCCCAAGTGGCCTTCACCTTTGAAAGAATCTGATCATTCACGTCGTCTGATCCATCGTTCCAAGACTTTGAATTGAACCCGAGACCAAGACCGATGGCCTCGAAAGCCGAAATCAAAAACCCACCCTGGAAGCGGTCTCGCTCCGTACTGTACCGGCGAAAACTGTCGGATCCCAACGCGTTCGCCAGAAGGCGAAAGGTCGTGGTAAAGGCGAGCGAAGTCTCTTCCGACTGGAGCGATCCTTTTGTCGCACGATGTACCAAAACCTCCGTGAGATACTCGCCAATATCGCCGATCTGTCTGACCTTACGGACATCTTCCTTCCACAACACGACGAATCGGAGCGCAAGTTCAACGTCATACTGCTCCTCCCGCGCGCGATCCGAGACCGCTACGCAGTTCTGAAAGTCCTCAAGCTGGCTCATTTCCCGGAGCCAATCATAGTCATTTCGGCTCAAACTGATGAGCACGCAATTTCGGACTTCCTGATCCGTAAGCGGAGATCCGCCCGTATTGAGGCGCTGAAACAGTTCATACTTACTAGATCTTGAACTCTCCTTCTTGATGATCTTGACGTCGATCTTCGCACGTTTGATATAGAGCCTCTGCGCCAGAGAGAGCGAACGCCCCTTCTTCCCGGAATCCCACTCCTTGTCTGCCAAGGAAGGCAGGTACTTGGTTGAGAGCAACCGCAATGGATTCCGCTTGTTGCCAACCTCATCCTTCAGAATCCCAATCAATTCGAAGACTGTGCTGAGGCGCTGCAGGCCATCAATAACGTCCCACACGCCATCGTCCCGCTGAGCGACGAAGATCGACGGCAGCGGGATCCCGAGAAGGATCGACTCAATCAGGCGCGACTTCTGCTCGTCGCGCCATCGAAAGAACCGCTGGAATTCAGGGTGGATATCCAGTTCCCCTGCTTCGTACATGCTGACCAACTCACCGATCGACATCGAGTACGCATCCGTGTGGATCTCTTTACTCTGCTTTTCGATTTCCTCTTGAAGGCCCATCATGCATGCTCCTGACTGCGTCATACTACACCATGTGTGCATGCCGTTCAAGGCTGGTTATCCCGCCCACCGCTTGGATCTTCCCCCCGCCCATCCGCCCACCGTGTATACCACCCCCCCTTACGTCGCGGCGATCGGCGTTCATCGGCCCCCGCGCACACCCCCCCGCCGCCGGGTACGATCTGTGGTCCGCCCCGCGCGGTTTTCTGCTTCCTCACGGGCGCGGGTCGTGGCGGGGGCGTCGTGACGTTTTACCAGGTTTTGCCATGATTTACTTTGATAATGCGGCCACGAGTTTTCCAAAGGCGCCTGGGGTGGGGGAGGCGATGGCGCGGTTTTTGGCTGAGGACGCGGCGAATCCGGGTCGGGCGGGGCATCGGATGGCGGTGGCGGCGGAGCGGATGCTGGATGACACGCGGTTGAAGCTGACGCGGCTGTTCGAGGGCGAGGACCATCACCGGATGATCTTCGCGATGAACACGACCGATGCGCTGAACATGGCGATCAAGGGGGTGCTGTGGCCGGGGCAGTCGCCGCGGCCGCACGTCATTACGACGGTGCTGGAGCATAATTCGGTGAGTCGGCCGCTGCAGGGCATGGCGGACAACGGGGACATCGAGCTGACGCGGGTGGATTGCGACGATGCGGGGTTTGTGGATCCCGAAGGCATCCGCGGGGCGATCACGCCGCGGACGAAGATGATCGTGATGACGCACGCCTCGAACGTGCTGGGGACGATCCAGGACGCCGCGGCGGTGGGGGCAATCGCTCGGGAGCATGATGTCCTCTTCTGTCTGGACGCGGCGCAGACGGCGGGGGTGGCGCCGGTGTCGATCAAGGGGATGCGGGTGGATCTGCTGGCGTTTCCGGGGCATAAGTCGCTGCTCGGCCCGACGGGGACGGGCGGGCTTTATGTGGGGGAGCGTTGCCCGGAGCCGGCGGAGGCGGTGGCGGCGACGCTGGAGGCGGGGGGCCTGGACAAGGTGGTGGCGCGGGCGGCGAAGCTTCGGCCGTGGCGCGAAGGCGGGACGGGAGGAGATTCTTCGACGCCGACGCAGCCGGCGCTTTATCCTTATTACCTTGAGGGCGGGACGCCCAACACGGTGGGTGTGGCGGGGCTTGCGGCGGGGGTTCATTATGTGACGAGTCATGACATGGCCGCGACGCTGGCGCATGAGCAGGCGATGGTGCAGAAGCTGATCGACCGGTTTTCGCAGAACCCGCGCATCACGATTTATGGAGTGCGGGATGCGGCCAGGCGTGTGGGGACGCTTTCGATCAACATCGAGGGGTATGAGGCGTCGGACGTGGCGTCGATCCTGGATGACAGTTTTGATATCGCCGTTCGGCCGGGGCTGCACTGCGCGCCGTACGTTCACCGGCGGATGGGTACGTTTCCGGGGGGGATGGTGCGGATCAGCCCCGGCCCGTTCAATTCGAACGATGAGCTTGAGACGCTGATGGGGGCGATGGAGCAGATCGCGGATTGAGGGGGGGAAGAGACCGGTGGGGCGGGCGTCTCGCCCGCCTTCAGGCGGCAGCCTGAATTGATAGTCCCTTGCGACCGCGCTGGATCCTCGGCAACTTGCGGCTGCGCCGCAATGGCGGGCGGGACGCCCGCCCCACTGTTCCATCACTCATCACTCATCACTCATCACTCAACACAGAACGCGCAGCTCGCTAACACCGCCTGGCGAGCAGGAACGTCTGGTCATCCAGCGGCATTCGGCCGTCGCGGAGGGCTTCGAGGCGGTCGATGAGGCTCTGGCGGGTTTCTTCGAGCGGTTGGTTGGGGGTTTCATCGTGCGCGGCGCGCATGAGATTGCCCAGGCCGTCGATGCCGAGCATTTTCCCGTCGGTGTCGGCCATTTCGGTGAGTCCATCGGTGTACATAGCCAGCAGCTCGCCGGGGTGAAGCTGATCGACGTGCGACTGGGGTTCCATGAGTTCCACACCGAGGGGGAGGTTGGTCGCGGCGTGAATGCGTCGGATGCCGGAGGGACCGATGACCATCGCGGGGGGATGGCCGGCGTTGAGGCAGGTGGTTTTTCCGGTGGCGAGGTCGATCTCGACGCACTGCATGGTGACGAAGCTTCCGCCGGTGAGGGTGGCGCAAAGGTACTGGTTGAGGCTCTTGATGAGCGCTTTGAGGTCAAGCCCGGCGGCGAGAGCCGAGTGGAGCATGGTGTGGAGGCTTGCGGTGATGAGGGCGGCCTGGACACCCTTGCCGCATACATCGGCGATGGCGAGGAGGACTCGGCCGTCTCCTGTGGCCATGACGTCGATGTAGTCGCCGCCGACCCATCGGCAAGGTTCATAGCCGATGGCGATCTCAACGCCGTCGATGTGGACATGCTGGGGGATGAACTGAAGCTGCATGGTTCGCGCAAGTTCGAGTTCCCTGTGAAACGCGGCGTTTTCGGCTTCGAGTCGGCGGGCGTTCCAGGCGCGGTCGGCCTGCCGGTACTGCTCGGCCGCGAGGTCCGCCAGGGCGAGCCATTCGCCGCGCGCGTAGGGGGCGGGGGCCACGATGTAGAGCACGTGCATGGCCTGGGCGTCGTCATCGAGAGGGCAGGCCATGGCGGCGCGCTGCTTCATGTGATCGACCTGGGTGACTTCGAGGGATCCGAAAGAATGGTCGGCCCAGCTGGCCATGGTCGGTTCGCATCGTTCGCGGACGGCGCGCAGGAGGGTGGTGGAGTAATAGGGGGGTGTGTCGGCCGGTCCGTCGGCCGCCTGCGGCTCGGACACCTGACGGATGGCGAGGTCGTCGCCATCACGGTTGATGCGGACGACCACGACGGTCTGCCCGTGGAACTCATCGCCGGCGAGGGTCCGGGAGAGTTCGGTCATGCGGTCGATGCGGCTTTCGATCTCCAGCAATCGGCGGTGCAGCGCCATGAGGCTCTCGAGGTGGCCGGCGGAAAGGCTGGGCGGGCGGACTTCGCGGAGGGAGGTGGTGTGGCTCTGGTTCTCGGAAGGCGGCGCGGCGATGGTGCGGGCATCGGCGGCGGGGATCGGTTCGGTGGCGGCGGTGCGCATGGCGCGGAGGGTGAAGCTCGCATCGCCGACCTGGATGACATCGCCGACGACGAGAAGGCGTTCGACGATCGGCTGGCCGTTGACGCGCGTCCCGTTGTGGCTTCGCAGATCGCGCAGCCACCAGCGCCTGGCCATCGGATCCAGGACGAATTCGCAGTGCTGGCGCGACACTGCGGTGCGGAGCAGGCGGATGTCGGCCTGCGACGCCCGGCCGATGACCACGGGGGAACGATCGAGGGCATATCGGGCCGGAGTGTCCGCCAACCCTCCGGCCTCCAGGTAATACTCGACTTCTTCCGCGCCGCCGTCCATGCCATGACTTTACCAGCAGAAGGGTCTGGAGTTTTGAGTCTTGAGTCTTGGGTCTTGGGTCTTGGGTTTTGGGTCTTGGGTTTTGGGTCAGACTCCAGCCTAGACTTCTCCGAACTGCGACACGTCATAACTGCCCCGCTTGTCGAACCAGGCGCGCAGTTCCCGGTCGCCGGGTTCGTTGGGTTCAATGGCCGCGCGAAGACGCTCACCCCGGACGGGGGCGCGCAGGTCGCCGTCCTCCACGATGATGCGCCCGGCCTTGATGACGTAGCGAGGGGATTCGAACATGGCCTTGGGATCCTCAGGCCGATGGTGATAGATCGTGATGTCCGCGTCCGCGCCTGGACCGAGGTGGCCTTTGAGCGCGAGTCCCAGCGCTCTTGCCGGGCCGGCGCGGGTGATGATGGCGATGTCGGAAAGTGTCATCTCGCGCGTGAGGTTCGCCAGGCCGGTGCGCCGCGCGGCGCGCGGGTGGGCTTTGGCGAGCTGCTCATCGCGCAGGGTCTTGCTCATGAGCTGGGCGATGATCGCGGGATAGGTGAGAAAGCTTCCGCCGTTGGGGTAGTCGGTCGAGAGCAGCATCCGCCAGGGGTCGGCGGCGGTCAGCATCAGTTCCAGGCCGATCGCCCATTGCAGGCTGTGGAGAAACGTCTTGTCGCCGTACTCGATGGGCATCAGTCCGCAGCCGGCTTCGAGTTCGCTCTCGATCGACACGTAGCGCTTGCCGGTGAGCTTCCAGAGCGTGTGTTCGAGCGGGGTGTCGCCGGTGAGTGTGAAGGCCTGGCCGAACATCACCTGGCCGACATCGGCGGTGACGTGAGGGTGATGATTGAGGTACGCCGCCAACTCGGCCGCGCCGCTGGTGAAGTCACCCCTGGCGGTCTGGCCGTAGGAGTGGAACTGAAGGTGCGTCAGGTGCATGCGCCGGCCTTCAAGGGCGCGCAACGTGTCGAGCGTGGTCGAGACGTTGCCCGGGACGCCCAGGCGGTTGCAGTGAACGTGCGGCGGGTGCTTGAGTCCCAGCGATTCCGCGGCCGAGGCGCACAATTCGAGGATTCTTCGGGGCGTGATGGCGCTGGTGGCGATCGGCTGATCGATGCTCTCGACCACGTGATGTGTGGGATTGCGCCGCCAGGCCGCGACGCCGCCGGGATTGACCACCTTGATGCCCAGGGCGCCCGTGCGCCGCAGCATTTCCGCGATGAAGGCGATGGCGGCGCGTTCGTCGCCGCGATCGAGGAGGTCGATCACGTGTTCATGATTGGCCGCCAGGAGGAGAAAGCCCGCATCGAGGTTCGGAGTGTCGTCGAGCTCGAGGTGGGTCTGCCGCGCGCCCGTGGGTGAGACGGCGGCCTCGAGGGCCGTCGTATAGCCGAGCGCGGCGTACCGATATCCCGTGGTGAACGTCGAGGGCGTGAGGACGCCGGTGCCGCCGCGAAGTGGCGCGCCGTCGACGGTTCGCGAGGGGTGTACGTGTGTCGCGTGCTCTTCGCCCTGCATCGCGCGGGCGCGATTGACGGTGGACGAGGCGATGTGGCAGTGAATATCAACGCCGCCGGGCATGATGACCATGCCGCGAGCATCGATGGTGCGCGCGCCGGCGTCCGGCTGCGGAGAGGCGACGATCACACCGTCGGCGATGTGTATGTCGCGCGTCTGGCCATCGATGCCGTGGGCGGGATCGTAGATCTTGCCGCCGCTGATTCTGAGGTATTCCGGCAAACAATGTTCTCCGCTCAGTCCGATCCTTTACATGTTCACGGCGATTCAGTCATGCGCGCGAGGATCGCCGCCGCGGGATCGGGGATCGCCGCGCCGGAAGAGGGATCGTCGCACAGCCAGAGGATCACGCCGTCAAAGCGCATCACCCGCGCCGCCAGGCCCGGCGACAGGCCCGGCGTGACGAAGGAGACTTCGGCGTGAGGATCCAGCTCGGGACCAAGACGGATCCGTTGGATGTCAGCCGCGAGGGGCGAAGGATGTAAACCCGTGTCGACGACCAGATCGATCGCGTTTCGCGAGATCAGCGAAGTCGCCCCTGCACACGGCCTGGGCGCGCCATCGGCGAAGTCAACGCCCCCGGAGGCGCACGAGAGGCCGGTCTGCCAGGTGATGACTTCCAAAGCTCCGCGCAGGTTGCCGAAGGCGCGCAGGTCCGGCAGGCTGAGCACCGACAGGCGGCAGCGCCGCTGCGCTTCCGCGGCCAGTTGATGCCACTGCTCGATCAACTCGAACGGACGGGTCGTAGAGAGGATCGCGGCGATGCGCGGATGTGCATGGAGAAGAGCGGCGATCGGATCGCACGAATCGTTCTGCTTCATGGCCAGGCGGGCCGCGCGGATCGTCGCTAAGTCGGCCGGGACGGTGGTGATGTGGTTCACTCGCTCGCGAATTCGCTCAATGATCGGTCCGGCGGGCGCGACGTCTCCGATGAGGATGGCCGCGTCGCAGGACAGGACGTGGCCGAGCGTCGCCGATTGCACCACCGGTGAGCGCGCCAGGATTGGACAGGGCGCGGGGATGGGGAGCAGCCGCGCCCGCGCGGTTTCGGCCAGGGCGACAGAGTGACGTGCGGCCTCGA
>JBGTFI010000218.1:0-2919 GCA_041747335.1 Phycisphaeraceae bacterium
GCCGGCCCGCCGCGCCGCGGCCCCGGCCGCCGACGCCTCGTAATCTTACGGAATCCGCCGATCCGCCCACGGTCAACCCACCGCCTACTCCATGCTTCAGGCCTTCCTCAACATCTTCCGTGTCCCCGAGCTGCGCAACAAGATCCTCTTCACGATCGCGATGCTGGTGATCTATCGCATCGGGTGGCACATCCCGCTCCCGGGCGTCAATCAGGAATCGCTCACCGAGTGGGCGGAGAAGGCCGGGGAAGGCGCCGGCGGCAACATCCTCGCCTACATGTCCATCTTCACCGGCGGATCGCTCAGCCAATCGACGATCTTCGGGCTGGGCGTCATGCCCTACATCTCCGCGGCGATCATCTTCCAGCTTCTGGCGACGGTCTATGAACCGCTCAAGAAGCTCCAGAAGGAAGGCCCCGCCGGACGGCAGAAAGTCCAGGAGTACACCCGCTACGCCACCGTCGCGCTGTGCGTCGTCCAGGCGGTCTTCTGGCTGAACTTCCTGCGCAGCCAGAACCTGGTGTACCCGGAGTATCTGCGCGGGTTCAGCCCGGTTTTCTGGGGATGCGGTGTGCTCGGCCTGACCGCCGGCAGCGTGTTTCTCATGTGGCTGGGAGAGCAGATCGACAAGTACGGCATCGGCAACGGGGTGTCGCTGATCATCACCGCGGGCATCCTCGCGGGCATGCCGTCCGCCATTCACATCGTCGTCTCCGGATTCTCCATGTCCGGAGGGGGGACCGGACAGTACGGGCCGGACACCGTGTTCTTCCTGCTGGTGGCCTTCGTGGTGGTCGTGGCGGGATCGGTCATCATCACCCAGGGACAGCGACGCATCCCCATCCAGCAGGCCAAGCACACGCGCGGCCGACGGGTCTTCGGCGGGCAGAAAACCTACCTGCCCCTTCGAGTCAACCACGGCGGCGTCATGCCCATCATCTTCGCCAGCTCTCTCATGATCTTCCCCACCACGGCGATCGGCTGGCTGGCGCAGACATTCCCGACCAGCGGATTCGTCGGGTTCCTCAACCAGGCGCTGGCGCCGGACAAGTACCCCTACATCCTGATCTACATCGGGCTGATCTACTTCTTCTCCTACTTCTGGACGACCGTTCAGTTTCAGCCCAGCGAGGTGGCGACCCAGCTCCGCGACCACGGGAGCTTCATCCCCGGACTGCGTCCCGGCCCGCGCACCGCGGAGTACCTTGAAACCGTCATGGAGCGCATCACCTACTGCGGCGCGGGGTTCCTGGCCCTGATCGCGGTGGTTCCGTCGGTCATCAGCGCGGCCTTCGGGATCGACTTCATGGTGACGCAGTTCCTCGGGGGGACGGGGCTGCTGATCACCGTGAGCGTGATGCTGGACCTGGTCCAGCGTGTCGAGGCCAACCTGATGATGCGCAACTATGAGGGCTTCCTCGGAGGTGGGGGGAAAGGACCGCGAATCCGGGGCAGAAGGGGCTAAGGAGGGGGCGGAGTGTCGGAGTGTCGGGATGTTGGTGTGTTTTGATGTTGTGTGCCAGGGAGGCCACTATTCGGACCGCAGAATCCTCAATCTGAACGCTTCAATCTTCAATCATGGCCTTGCGGATTTGAAACCATCCCGGAAGCTCCGTATAGTACCGGGTTTCGGTAACCAGAAGGAAGTCACCAGCGCAGCGGACGGTCATGGGCATTGAGTTAAAGTCGCCTGCCGACATCGAGAAAATGCGGGCGGCGTGTCAGGTTGTCAGGAACGTGCTGCAGCGCTGCCGGGAGCTTTGCCGCCCGGGCGTGACGACGCGGGAGATCGATGATGAGGCGTTGAAAGTGATCCAGAAGGGCGGCGCCAGAGGGCTTTTCAAGGGCTACCCCGGGAACGGAAGCGCCCCGCCCTTCCCCGCGAACCTGTGCATCAGCGTCAATGAGGTGGTCGTCCACGGGATCGCAGACGGCCGCGTGATCAAGGACGGCGACATCGTCGGTATCGACTGCGGCGTCGAGGTCGATGGCTGGTGCGGAGACGCGGCCGTGACCCTGCTGGTCGGCGAGGCGCCGGCGCGGGTCAGGGAGCTTTGCCGGGTGACGGAGCACGTGCTCGACCTGGCGGTGCAGAACATCCGCCCGGGCAGGCACTGGAGCCAGATCGCCCGGATCATGCAGAACTACGCCGAGCAGGCGGGTTTCAGCGTCGTGAAGGAGTTCGTCGGACACGGCATCGGCAGGAAAATGCACGAGGAACCGCAGGTGCCCAACTTCGTCTCCCCGGAGACCCGCAAGCGCGACATTCTGCTCAAGGAAGGCATGGTCCTGGCCATCGAACCGATGTGCAACATGGGCACGGAGCAGACACGAACCCTCGACGACGGATGGACCGTCGTCACCGCCGACGGGCTGCCCTCGGCGCATTACGAGCACACCGTCGCCGTGACCGCCAATGGCGCCGACGTGCTGACCAAGGGGCGCTGAGCGTCCCGATAGAATCGAAACCCAGCGTGCATCACGCCACGAGGTGAATCATGAAAGTCCGAGCCAGCGTCAAAAGAATCTGCGAACACTGCAAGGTCATCCGGCGCAAGGGCGTCGTGCGCGTGATCTGCAAGAACCCCAAGCACAAGCAGCGCCAGGGCTGAGCGATCCGCTCCCCAGGCCTTCTCCCAGGAGTAGCCCATGCCCCGACTCGCAGGCGTCGACATCCCCGACCACAAGCCGATCCTGTACGCCCTTCAGTACATCTACGGGATCGGTCCGCACCATGCGGCGAAGATCGTCGCCGAGGCGAAGATCGAACCTTCCACCCGCGCCAACAAGCTCAGCGAGGACGAGCTGGCGCTGATTGGCAACCTCATCGACCGCGACTACATCGTCGAGGGCGCGCTGCGCCGGCAGGTGTCGCAGAACGTCGGGCGACTGCGCGACATCCGCTGCTACCGCGGCGAC
>JBGTFI010000219.1:0-10075 GCA_041747335.1 Phycisphaeraceae bacterium
ACCGCATCCCGGCAGTTCGGGCACGCGCGCGCTTCCAGCGCCGCGCCCAGAAGCAGTGCCGCCGCCACCGTCGCCCCAGTCACCCAACGCCGCACACCACTTGCAAAGACCATCATCATTCCGTTCCTTTATTGCCTTCCCCTCCGTCGCATCATCGCTGCGTCGCTTCCAAACCTTCACGGTCGGGGCGGCCCAAGCTCGATCTTCTCAATCTCCTCGAGCAGCTTCTCCACCCGCTCGAGAGCGCGGGAGGGGGCTTCCACCGGCTCGGGGTGCTCAAGCACGACCACGCCAGGCCGAAACTGCCGCAGCACCGTGTCCGCGCGCCGTTGTCGATCGTCCCGGGTCTGTCCATCGCCGCTGGCCTCTTCGCCGGTCGGGAGCGTCACCTCCAGCCGCTGCGGCTCATGCTCACCGCCGCCGAGCACCCGCTGAAGCTCCCGCCGCCTCTGCGCGTAGATCAGCGCCTGATTGTTGAACGCCAGCGCCGTCTGGTTGTACACCTGGTTGAGCGCATCAAGGCTGCTGAGCGTGAACCGTTCGGTCACCACCTCGCCGTCGCGCAGAATCCGCAGGGTGATCTGTTCGCCCGACCTTTTCACCTTGATCAGGTCGCGAAAGCGTTCGATCAGCGACTCGCCCGGCCCCACCAGGATCTCCCGACCATCCACCGCCAGAATCAGGTCACCCACCCGCGTATGCACGTACCCCGGAAAGCCCGGATAGGTCGCCACCACGCGGATCGCCGGGCGGCCCAGCCCGGGCAACTGCTCGGCCGGTGCTTCCTGATGCTGCAGGCCGATCGCGCCGTCGGAGGGCAGATTGAACCGCTCACGGATGATCTTCGCCATGACGTGATGCTCGATCACCGAGCGCAGGCGGTGGCGCTGCTCGGGCAGGCTCGCGTCGCGGAACAGGCGCCCGAGCGCTTCGACATCCGGCTGGGCCATCTTCAGCAGCTCCTGCGATGCCGCCTCGCGCACCACAAAGTCGTCACTTCCCAGCCGCGCCAGAACGTCGCCCGGTAAGGCCTGCTGCGCTCCGGCCGACGCCGGCCAGAGCAGGGCGATCGCCGCCAGAACACGCCAGAGGTTTCGAGTATCCATGCAATCCTCGTTGGTAGACGACCTTCGCACCGTGGCATTATAGCCCGGCCGCCACTTCCCCGTGCCTTGGGCAATCGATGGTGTGATCGTTGACCATGCCCACGGCCTGCATGAAGGCGTAGCAGATGGTCGAGCCCACGAAGCGGAACCCGGCCTTCTTGAGGGCCTTGCTCATGGCGTCCGATTCAGGCGTGCGTGCGGGAATGTCCGCCATGGACCGCCATTGGTTCTGGCGAGGGGTTCCGCCGACGAACTGCCAGACAAACCCATTGAACCCGCCGGGGCGTTTGCACAAATCCAGAAACACCCGGGCGTTGGTGACGGTCGATTCAACCTTCAACCGATTGCGCACGATGCCGGGGTCGGCCAGCAGCTTTTCGATCCTGGCAGGGCGGTAGCGGGCGATCTTCTCGGCGTCGAACCCGTCGAAGACCTTGCGATAGTGTTCACGTTTTTTGAGGATCGTCTCCCAGCTCAGCCCGGCCTGGGCCCCTTCGAGAATGAGGAATTCGAAAAGCACCCGCTCGTCATGCAACGGGACGCCCCATTCGCGGTCGTGATAGGCGATCATCAGGTCCGATTTTGCCCAGGGGCAGCGGAGAGGGGCGGGCGGCCGATGATCGGAGTCTTTCATCTGATCCCTGGTCATGAGATCGCCATTTCATGTGACAATGCGCCGTCAGGCAAGTCGTGTCCGAAACCCGAGGTGTTCACATCTTCGGCCGGCATCGGTCCGATCAGACTTTTCCGCCAAGGCGTCTAAAAACAGCTTGGGAAACGCGGGTGGGGAGATATAATAAGGCTGGAGAGTCGTACCTGCCATTGTGGTTGTTTTGCGGGACCGCAGTGGCTGGTGCTGCCGGATCACTTCTTTTTCCAATCCGGCAGGAAAATGCGGCATCGGAGCGTGATCGATCCGTGCGTCATTGGGAGGGTAGCAGGATGGGTGGTCGTTCTCGCGGTAAGTTGGGAATGGTGATTGCGGTGTTGTTTTCCGCGGCACTGATGCCCGCGGAGGCGCACGGTTTCTGGTTCTATTGCACCTGGCGTGACGGGCTGCGGGCCGGGCGTGTCGCGAACGCGGCGAGGGCGAATTATTACAACCGCCTGGCCAACAGCAACAATCAGGCGGAAATCCAAGGGGCGAAGATGGCCTGGGACCAGGCCCGCAACGCCACGGTTCAGGAGGTCAAGAAGCTGGCATCGGAAGTGCCCGGGACGTCGCTGACCGGACCGACCGACGCCAAGGACTTCGCTCAGCAGTTCCTGCGCGAAGCCGTAAAGGAGGCGTTGGGTGAAATCTCGAGCAACCCCCATGAAGGGCTGCCGTCCTCTGGCATCGGGGCGTCTCCGGTAGTTCCCGAAGGAGCGTTCTTCGGATCGGCGGTGATGGATTCCATACCGGTGTCCTTGGACCTGGGGCAGTTCATGATCGACGGGATTGAGGTCGTCACCCCGGCGACCTACGACGGTTCGGCAGGCGATCCGCCCGCGGACTTTGCCAGCCACAACGCGGTGCTGGTGATGACGGGTCATTTTTTCGATGTGCCTATGGGTGACTATGAGATCGTCTCAGCTCTTTTCGGGTCCGCGGCATACACCCTCGACGACCTCGAAGACGACCTGATGATGATGAGCCCCGTCGGCGCTCCGATGGGGGAGCGAGCTTTTCTGGGCGGACTTTTCGATGAGGCGACGCTCGCGGAAGCCGCCGCCAACATCGTCGGTTTCGATCCCGCGGGCGTCATCCTCTCCCGGCAGCTCACGTTGATCACCATCACCGGGGTGGACACCGAAGCCGGGACGATTTCCGGCACGTTCTTCAGTGCAAGCGGCGCCGTTCCACTGTTCGGCGACATGAACGGTGACAGTGTGCTCGACGCCTTCGACGTGTCCCCGTTCGAGCTGGCGCTCGCTGACCGACAGGCCTACATGATGATGTTTCCGGGGATCAATCCGGATGAAGTCGGCGATTTCAACGCAGATGGAGAGTTCGACGCGTTCGACGTCACCGGGTTCGAGGCCGCCCTCGCCGGGCCGGGGGCGGCGATCCCCGCACCCGCGACCGTATCGATCGCGCTGCTGGGCTTGGGTGTTCTTGCACAAGCCCGACGACGCTGAAGAAACCGCCGGCCTCGAATCAACTGACCGCCTGGCCGGATCAACCTGCCTCAATGAAAGGAGCGTAAACGATGCACGCCGATGACAAGCTCAGAAACATGACATGGTTTCACGGTGCATCTTCGATCGCCTTCATGGTCGGCGCTGTCATGTCCGTATCCAGCGCCCACGCCGCCCTGATGGTCTACCAGGGGCAGTGGAACAACCTCACCTTCGGTTCTTCCGGCGACGCGGAGATCGGGCTGGACGTTGAGGGCGATGATGCGGCGGGGTACATCGACCTTGACGGGCTGGTCTTCGGGTCCGTCGATCCGCCGGCGCTCAACTTCTTGGCGACGATGAATCCTGATGGGAGCTTCACGGTGACGCCGATCGCGGGCGACCCGGTCTTCGGCGACGTGACCGGTTCGCGCGACGCGGACGGGAACGTGACGATCACCACCGCGAACCTCCCGCTCCTGAACGGTGGTTCGATGACCCTTTCCGGGACGTTTGACGGGATCACCTGGGATCTCACGTACGTGATCAGCGCTTTTGGTCAGGAGGAATTCGCCAATGGGACGCTCGTGGCGGTGATTCCCGAACCGGGTACGCTGGGTCTTCTGGTGATGGCGGGGGTGGCATTTCGGCGACGGGGGCGGTAGATCGCATGCCCGGTTGACATCCCCCCAGCCGGGGGTGACAATTCCAGCGTTCACCGGAACCTGGAAAGGAAGTTGCATGAAACGGGCATTTCGGACCGCCGCAGTGGGGATGCTGATGGCCGCCTTCGCCGGCTGCTCCAGCAAGATGAACGACGTCGACAAGCAGATTCTCACCGACTACAGCCCAGAGTGGACGACGATGAAGGACGACCGGGAGCAGCGCATCTACCGCGTGGTCAACACGATCGACACGAACTTCCGCCAGCTCAACGACGATGTCGATTCGGTCTTCCTCCTGGACCGCCCGCTGCGTCTCAATCGCATCCCTGTCCCCTGACCGCGCCGCGGGGGTGAGGGTTTCGCCACGAGGGGTGCCGGTTGCGTCGGTCGCCCCGATTTCTTAGGATATCCAAGTCCCGATAGGAATCCGCCGATCCCGGCGGCTGCGCCTTCTCCCCCGGCCGCTTCAAGGAGCCTGACCGTTATGCCCAAGCGTGCGAAGATCGCGATCATCGGCGGCGGAAACGTCGGCGCCACCTGCGCCGTCTGGGCCGCGAGCAAGGAACTGGGCGATATCGTGGTCCTGGACATCCCCCAGGCCGAGGGCGTCGTCAAGGGCAAAATGCTGGATCTCGCGCAGGCCGGACCCATCGAGCGATTCGATTCCAGGATCACCGGTACGACCCAATACGCCGACATCGCCGGGGCGGACGTCGTGGTCATCACGGCCGGGTTGCCGCGTAAACCCGGGATGAGCCGCGACGACCTGATCAAGACCAACGTGGAAATCGTCAAGACCGTCTCCGAGAACGTCAGGAAGCACGCTCCGGAAAGCATCGTCATCGTCGTCTCGAACCCGCTCGATGCGATGGTCTACACCGCGTGGAAGGTCACCGGGTTCCCGACCCAGCGGATCATGGGCCAGGCCGGATGCCTGGATGTGGCCCGCTTCAAGGCGTTCATCGCCATGGAGACCGGATTCAGCGTCGAGGACATCAACGCACTGTTGCTGGGCGGGCACGGAGACGACATGGTTCCCCTGGCGCGATTCACGAACATCGGGGGCATTCCGATCACGCAATTCATTTCCGAGGCGAAACTTAGCGAGATCGTCGAGCGCGCTAAGAAAGGTGGGGGGGAGATCGTCGCCCTGATGGGCACCAGCGCCTACTATGCTCCGGCGAGCGGGGTTATCCAGATGGTCGAGGCGATCGTGAAAGACAAGAAGCGGATCCTTCCGTGCGCCGCGTACTGCGATGGTCAGTATGGACTGAAGGGTCTTTTTGTCGGGCTCCCGTGCGTTCTGGGGCAGGGAGGGGTTGAGAAAGTGCTTGAAATCGACCTCAACAGCGACGAAACGGCCTTGCTCAGGACCTCCGCGGACCACGTGGCGGAGCTTGTCGAGGCCGTCCGCAAGCTCTACCCGAACCTGGGGTGATTCCGCCTGGGGTAATCCTTCCCGGCCCAGCAGGTATTTTGGGGAATCTGCGACGATTGGAGGGGCGCAACCCCCCCCTCGAAGGGCTTATAATCATTGACACCGAGGCCTCTTCGGGTAAACTGATCGTCGGATGGGTTGGAGGGGGTGGCGAATGAACACCCGCGCGGAAGATTGCGTATAGAAGGACAGTGCGGGCGTGGGGCATGTCGGTTGGGTTTGCGGCTGGTCCGTGACTGACCAGCGGCCTTGGATTGGCCGATGAACCCTTCGTCCGCGCGGCGAGAAAGCAGCGGGCGCGATGCGCCAGTCCATCACCCGGCCCCGGCCCCGGACGCCGGTGAAGCGGAGGAGATTCTCAAGGAGAAGGGCATGTCAGTGCTGATCGACTGAGCGGGGCTTGACCGATCGCGCCGCAAGCGCGGGTCGGGCGGTTCATGCCGGTCCATCAGGTTAGGGGAAGAGCCAAGCAATGCCGGAGCCGATCACGGTCGTCATGGTGGGAGCGGGGGGTGGGAGCGTGCTGTTCGAGCTCGCCCGGCGGCAGTTCCGTCTGTTCAAGGAGATGATGGACATCCTGGGGGCGATCGGGGCGTTTGTGGTTCTTGGGCCGGTGATTCTGCTGGCGGCGGCGATGATCAAGTTCTCGGACCCGAAGGGACCGGTGTTCTACACGCAGGTGCGGGTGGGGCTGAACGGCAGGTTGTTCACGATCTACAAGCTTCGGACCATGTACGTGGACGCCGAGGCGCACGGTCGGGCGATCAAAGCCGGGGACAACGATCCGCGGGTGATCCCGGCGTGCCGGTGGATGCGTCGCAGCCACGTGGATGAGCTTCCTCAGCTTCTGAACATTTTTCGCGGGGAGATGAGTCTGGTCGGTCCCAGGCCCGAGAGGCCGGAGCTTTTTGAAGAGCTCAGCCGGTTGTTGCCGAAGTTTGAGCAGCGTCTGGCGGTGAAACCGGGGCTGACCGGTTTGGCACAGATCTACAACGGCTACGACACGGATGCCGCCTCGATCCGCCGCAAGTTGGACTATGACCTGAACTACATTGATAACATGGGTCTGGGAATGGACTTAAAGTTATTGCTGGCGACGTTCTCCAAGTTCAACGATCGAGGCGCACGGTAGCGTCTCCCCGGACCGGGTTTCGCGGGGGTATGATGTCGGGGTCCGACGCCATGGGGATCGATCCGTCAGCCGATAATCTTCGATCTTCAGGGTCGGGCTTGTCCAACCGACTTGGATTGAAGCGGCCGGGGCGATCGCGCATCGCCCCAAGCCCACCAGGAGATCTCGACATGCACCATCGTTCGGCGTCCGTCCGTGCCCTCCCTTCCATCCTGGCGCTGCTTGCGCTGGTGTTCGGGAGCGGCTGCGTGCCCAAGTACACCGACTACGACGCGTTCATGCGCACTCCGCGCCCGATCGTCGGGGGCAAGCCTTACGTGATTGAACCGCCCGATTCGATCCTGATCATCGCTCCGGAAGCGATCGAGATCGACAACGAGAACCAGGGGCTTCGGCCGGACGGATACATCACCCTGCACCTTCTGGGGGACGTGTTCGCGGCGGGGAAGACGCCGGTGCAGCTCGCGGCGGAGATCGAGGAAAAGGTGCTGCAGTACTACCAGGATGTGACCGTGCAGGTCCGCGTCACCAGCTTCAACTCGAAGCGTTTCTATATGGCTGGGGAGACGTCCCAGGGCCCCCGTCAGTACACGGGGACGGACACGGTGCTTGACGCAGTGCTGAGCGCGGGATTGCCGCGCAGTTCCTGGCCTGAAAAGGTGGTGGTTCTTCGCCCGAACGAAAATGCCGATCTTATCCGGCGGATGAGCGTAAACATGAAGGAGATGACGCAAAAGGGCCACCTGCGTTACAACGCCGTGCTGGAGGAGGGAGACATCGTCTTCGTACCGATCAATCCTCTGGCCTTGGTGGGCGTGGTGGTTCAGAACCTGCTGGCGCCGGTGGACCCGGCGATCCGGGCGGTGGCGGCGCCGGGCAGAACGTTCAGCACGCTGTCGAGCAGCTATGACCAGGGTTTGGACAGCAACCGCGGCCGAAACTACTGATCGCCCGCAAGGGACAAGGGCAAGTTGATGGGAGATCCCCGCGATGGCATGGCGTAAACCTTCCAACCTGCGTGAGTGGTTCCGGATCATCTTCCGTCACAAGAAGAAGGTCGCGTTTCCGTGCCTGCTGGTGATGATCATCGCCGTGGTCGCGAGCTTCTGGATTCCCCGCAAGTACAACGCGCAGGCGCGGTTCCAGCGGTCCAACGACTCGGCCCTGCGCCAGATGGGCAACGCCACGATCTCCGGGAACCTGGGGGTGTTTCGAAGGCGCCTGCGCCAGGACCTCACCAGCCGCGACGCGATTGAGAAGCTCATCAACGACCTGGACATGACCAAGGGGTTCGCCCGCGACCGCAGCGACCAGCTCACCCGCCAGGGGCAGATGGAAAAGGAGGATCTGATCCGCAAGATCCGCTCGTCGATCACGGTCGGATACGAGATCAGCGCGGACCAGATCGATCAGATTGTCGTCAGTTTCGTGGACACGAATCAGACGAACGCGCCCAAGATCGCCAACCAGCTCGTGCAGAACTACATCGCCGATACCCGCCGCGAGATGGACCGCATGCTCATCGGCGCTCAGGAGTTCTTCGCCCGCGAGGTGACGAAGTTTTCGGGCCGCGTGTTTGAGCTTGAGAAGAAGCGCCTAGACTACGAGCGCGATCATCCGGGGCTTGATCCGCAAAGCCCCAACAACCTTCGGGCGCTGCTGGTGCAGCGCCGCCACGAGCGCGAGACGGCCGAAAAGGGCATCCGCATGGCGGAGGAAAAGCGCCGCGCCCAGGCCGAGCTTCTTGATGGGATGGACGAGTTCGTGGAAACCGAGAAGACGGGCCCCAACCCCCGTCGTCAGATGCTCGAGGCCCGGCTTCAGCAGCTGTTTCTGGAGTTGGACCATAACCTCACCACGCTGGGCAGGCTTCCCGCCCATCCCGCGGTGATCAAGCTCAACACACAGATCCAGAGTCTCCAGGACCAGATCCAGCAGGAGCCCGAGTTCGTGGACATGGGCATCGAGCGCACGCCCAATCAAGGCAAGCTCTCGGTCGAGCAGGAGGTCCGCAGGCTTGACGGCGAGATCGCCGCGCTGACCGAGCAGCGCGACAAGCTCATGCTCCAGATCGAGGATCTGGAAATCCAGGACCGCAACTACTTCCAGGTGCGGAACGAATTCCTCAAGATCGAGGCCGAACTCTCCGACGCACTGCAGCAGCTCAAGTTCTGGGACTCGAACCTCCAGCGGACGCAGGTCGCACTCCAGACCGAGATCAGCCAGCGCGGCGTGCGCCTGCGGCAGATCGAGCGCGCCGAGGATCAGCCGCGCCCCAGCAGCCCGACGCTCTTCATGATTCTGGGGCTGGCGCTGGCGCTGGGGCTGGGTACGGGCTTTTGCTGCCTGATCGTGGCCGAGCTGATGGACCACACGTTCCAGAGTGTGGAGCAGGCGGTGGATGAGCTCAAGCTCCCGGTGCTGGGCGCGGTCAATGAGATCGTCACCCCGGCCGAGGGCTTCAAGCGTCGGATCCTTGACTGGGGCGTCTACCCCACGGTGACGACCGCGCTGGTCGTGGTCCTCGTGTGTTCGCTGATCGTCACCTACCTGAATCTTCAGCATCCCGTGCGCTTTGAGCAGCTAAGAGGCGATCCGGCGGGGTTCGTCAGCCAGGTGGTGTTCGGAGGCACAGGCCGCTGACCGCCCGCGCGGGCGGCTGGAAGGGAAGGGGAGATGCGTATCGATGTATGAGGCCTACTACAATCTCGCGACGGCGCCGTTCAACAACACGCCCAACCCGCGATTTTTCTTCGAGACCGAGCAGCACCGCGAGGCGCTGGCGAAGCTTGAGTACACGGTGCGCAACCGGCGCGGGTTCGCGCTGGTGACGGGTGAGATCGGTTCGGGTAAGACGACGCTGACGCGCACGCTGATCCGCCGGTTGCGCAAGGACGCCCGGTTCGCGCTGATCAACAACACGCGGGTGTCATCGGCACAGCTTCTTCGGTTGATCGCGACGGAGTTCCGGATCGACGTGCCCCCGACGGCCGACAAGGCGGCGCTGGTGACGATGGTGCGGAAGTTCGTGGAGCATCAGCACGCGGTGGGTCGGTTGACGGTGATCATTATCGACGAGGGTCAGTGCCTGAACATCGACGAGTTCGAGGAGATCCGGCTGCTGACGAACCTGGAGAACGAGACCGAGAAGCTGGTTCAGCTTCTGATTCTGGGGCAACCGGAGCTTCGTGTGACGCTCAAGCACCCGAGGCTGGCGCCTCTGATTCAACGGATTGTGATGTATTGTCATCTGAAGCCGATGAGCTTCGACGACATGACCCGTTATATTGCGTTCCGGCTGGTGCGTGCCAGCCGGGGCAAGCCGAACGTGGATTTTTCGAGGCATGCGCTCGAAGCGATCTACGAGCGTTCCAACGGAGTTCCGCGTCTTGTGAACCTGATCTGCGACAACGCGCTGCTGGTGGGTTATTCCACCGATACGCGTTTGATCGATTCGGGGGTGGTTCGTCGGGCGATTGACCAGATGTTGCCCAACTTCGGCGACCCGGATGCCGATGAACTGATGGGCCAGGACGCATTGAGCGAGCAGGAGTTCGACGATGGGCGACGTCTTTGATGCACTGACGCGGTCCGAACGCGAGCGCGGCGGCGGCGGCTCGGGTGGGCAGGCGTC
>JBGTFI010000220.1:0-1755 GCA_041747335.1 Phycisphaeraceae bacterium
CCGCATCGTCCGGGTGCGCCATGATCACCATCGCCCGCGCCGGCCCTTCGATCGGCGGCGGGGCTTCTTGCTGCGCCGATCCGATCGGTGCGACCGCGGGCCTGCCAGCAACCGCAGCCGCCGCCTTCTTGTCCTTCTTCCGCTTGTCCTTCTTGCTCATGAAACCGCCGTGGGTTGAGTGGGCGCGTGGCCCCCGTATGTGGGCTTCACTATAGCCCAGCCTCCCGGCGAGTTCAGGTTCCCAATTCCACGGACTTCCCTCCGCGAATCGACACTCGCCCCCCGGGATTCGACAATCGGAGCATGCCCTACACACTCGTCCTGCTTCGCCACGGAGAATCAACCTGGAACCTTGAGAACCGCTTCACCGGGTGGCACGACGTGCCGCTCTCCGAAACGGGCCTGCGCGAAGGTGCCGAAGCCGGCCGCCTCATGGCCGAAGCCGGCCTCCACATCGATGTCGTCCACACATCGCTGCTCAGGCGCGCCATCCAGACCGTGAACCTCGCCCTCGACGTGATGGACCAGCACTGGATCCCCGTCCAGCGCCATTGGCGGCTCAACGAGCGCCACTACGGCGCCCTCCAGGGGCTGAACAAGAAGGAGACCTCAGACCGCCACGGGCCCGAGCAAGTTTTCGCCTGGCGGCGCAGCTACGACACGCCTCCTCCCCCTCTCGAACTCGATGACGAGCGCCATCCGCGCTTCGATCCCCGCTACGCCAGCATGGCCCCCGAGCAGATCCCCGGCACCGAGTGTCTGAAAGATGTCGTCGTACGGACGCTTCCCTACTGGTACGACGCCATCGTGCCCGACCTGCGCGCCAGAAAGACCGTCCTCATCGGCGCCCACGGGAACAGCCTGCGTGCCCTGGTGAAACACCTCGATGGGATCAGCGAAGCGGACATCCCCGAGCTCAACATCCCCACCGGCATCCCGCTCGTCTACGAACTCGGCGACGACCTTCGTCCCATCAGATCCGGCTACCTTGGCGACCCCGAGGCTGCCGCGGCCGCCGCAGCCGCGGTGGCCCGCCAGGCGGGGTAACCGACAGTACCATCGGCTCTGCGAAGGACAGACCTTCGTGTCCTTCGTGTTAGTCGACGTTCGCCGGCTGACCTGGGGCGCTCATGCTGATGTTCGCCTCGTCCTTGATGGCGTTGATGATGTGGCGAGCCGCTTTCTCGCCGCCCTCACGCACCAGGTGCACCCCATCAGGGTGCCGCATCAGCTTGATCTCCCCGTCGTCATCCGCGATGTACGCGTCGTATCCACCCCCGGCAGCCGTGAACAACGGCCACATATCGACGAACTGGATCCACGACCGCGTCGCCGCTTCCTCGATGTAAATGGCGTTCAACGCGGCCATCCGTGCCGAAAAACCCTCTGCCCGCATGATCGGCTGGCCGACCCAGAACACGATGCGGTCACCGCCCTCCAGGAGGTCCATCACGCCGGAAACCCGCCGCCGGTACTCGGTCGCCCAGCCCTCGTCTCCGGGCTGGTATATGTCCCCGTCGGGCGTCTGAATGCCCTGCGAATCGTTCGCCCCGAACATCACGACATAGACTTCGTAGTTGGAGTTGGTGACCAGGTCGTTGAAGTGACCCGGCCAATCGAAAAAGTCCGGCCGCGTCAGCCCCGATGAAAGCTGCGAATCCTGCGTCGCCGTCATCACGCCCGTCTCGCTCGCCTGGCGCACGAACGCTTCCCCCAGCACCTTGCTCATCGAATCTCCCCCGATCCAAACGCGCA
>JBGTFI010000221.1:0-4066 GCA_041747335.1 Phycisphaeraceae bacterium
TCGCTCACCGGGAGTTGCTGGACCTCCACCCGCCCCCGCGCCAGCCGCTCGACCGCGAGCGCCGCAGGGTTCGTCACCGCCCGTGCGATCTCCTGCGCCGTCACGAAGTCCGGACACACCAGGTGGTCGATCCCCAGATGCCTTGCGTAGTCAAACTCCGTCGCGTTGAAGTACACGCTGTGGTGAACCCGCGCGATCGAACGCCCCGCGCCCAGCCCCGTCGCCAGCGACGCCGCCAGAAGGTTGATCTCGTCGATGTGCGTTGCCGCGATCAGAACGTCCGCACCAGCCACCCCCGCCTCCAGCAGCACATCCGCGTGCACCGCGTCCCCCCGCAGCGTCTGCACGTCCATGAGGTCGTCCAGAGCCGCCAGCTTCCCCGCGTCCTTGTCAATGATCGTGATGGCCGCGCCCAGACCCCCCAGAACCTCCGCGCTGTGCCTGCCCACCTCCCCGGCGCCGCAGATGATGATGTTCAGTCCCATGGACCCATGTTCCGCCCAGTCGCGCTCCAAAGCGCTAGCCCCCCCTTTTTGGAGAAACCAGCTAACGCGAAGTCGCGCCCCGCGTCAAGTGTGTCACCCCCGCCTCCAGGGCTAGCGCCTAGGACACCGAATACAGGATCGGGTGGCTGGGGCAGAGGCTTTGCGCCGCCCCAGCGGCCTGGGAACTGGGGCGGCGCTCGAAAACTCGCTCCGCCCCAGGCACCCCGATGTCATAGGCGCTAACCCTGAGGGACCAGGCATCTCCCTTGACAGGGATTCGCGGAAACCTAACATTCCCCCGGCCTCTCCGGTGGCGACTCCCTTCCGCGAAAGATCCACGTCCGATGCGCCCGATCCCCACCTGCTCGATCCTCTTGGTCGTCGGCGTCGTCCTCACCTACATCGTCGCGGTCACGCTCCTGCCCCGTGAACTGCTCCCCTGGTTCCACGACGAGCTTGGTCCCGTGGAACTCGTCACCGAAGGCGTCCTCATCGTGGCGCTGGGGTTGTCCATCCTGACCGCGCGAGCGATGTTTCGCGCCGCCTCGGATGCCCCGCGGTACGCGAAGTGGTGGCATCTTGGGGTGGCCTTTGCGGTGATGGCCGCGCTGCTCGAGGAGACCAGCTACGGCCAACACCATTTCGGCTTCGAGCCCCCGGCCTACTTCCAAGAGCACAGCAAGCAGCAGGAGCTCAACTTCCACAACCTCTGGCGGGACAAACCCTCAAGCACCCTCCGAAGCATCGCGAACGGGGGGCTGCCGATCTTCGCCGTCGTCCTACCCCTGGTCATGCTCCGTCAGCCGGGCGCGTTCGCGCGCGGACACTGGTCCCGCTACCTCCTTCCGCGCCTCGAAATGGCGCCCTGGATCATCGCCTCCATGTGCATCAGCCCCGTGCGCAGGCTCGGCGGGTTCAGCGACGGCGATTCGGTCTGGCGGGAATCGCTCAGCGAGTTCAAGGAACTGCTATGGGCATTCGCTCTGCTCGCCTACATCCTGACCATGTGGCGGCGTCACGGCCGGGCAGAAGGAATCTTCACGTCTGAAACAATCGCATTTGCCCCGCTATCTCCGGCCGGCGAAACGCCGCTCCATCCATTGGCGGGAAACCTCCACGCAAGCCGTGACGACGGGTGAAGACCTCGAACATCCGCTGAATCTGCCCCGCCACCTCCCCCTCGCCGCGCATCCGTACCCCGTGCGTGCTGTCGTACAGCTCCCCGCCGCGCGTCTGGCGGATCAGCGACAGCACGTGCGCCGCCCGATCCGGAAAGTTCCGCGTCAACCACTCCTCAAACAGCGACTTGATCTGGTACGGCAACCGCAGCAGCACGTAACCGGCCGACTTCGCACCCGACTCCGCCGCCGCCCGAAGAATCTCAGGCATCTCCCGGTCGGTAAGCCCCGGAATCACCGGCGCCACCATCACCAGCGTCGGAATCCCCGCCGCGCTCAGCCTGCGGATCGTCTCCAGCCGCTCGCCCGGTGTCGTCGTGCGCGGCTCCATCGCCGCGGCGAGCTTCCGGTCCAGCGTCGTGACGCTCACCGCCACCCGCACCGCGTGGTGCGCCGCCAGCTCCTGAAGCAGGTCCATATCCCGCAGCACCAGGCGGTTCTTCGTCACGATCCCCACCGGCTGACGACACTCCGCCAGCACCTCCAGACAACCGCGCGTGATCCGCAGCTTCGCCTCAATCGGCTGATAAACGTCCGTCACCCCCGCCAGCGCGATCGTGCGAGGCCGCCACCTCGGCGAAGCAAGCTCCTTGCGTAATAATCCGGGGGCATCGTGCTTCACGATGATCTTTGTCTCAAAGTCCAGACCGCTCGAATACCCCAGCGCCTCGTGCCCCGGCCGGGCGTAGCAGTAGATGCACCCGTGCTCGCATCCGCGGTAAGGGTTGACGGAGAACTCAAAAGGAATGTCCGGGCTTTTTTCCGGATCGACGTGGTTGATGATCGTCCGCGTCGCGTCCGCAATGATCTGAGTCCCCACCTGCACCGTCGGCAGGGAGATGTCCCCCCGCTCATCCTCAAGAAAGTCCCCGGATACATGCAGGCGCGTCTTTTCAAAGCGGTTCCCAGGGTTGATCCCCGCCCCCCGCCCTTTCGCAGGCGGATGCGGCAGCCCATCAGGATATTCAGGCTCCGGCGGCATACCCAAACATTATATGAACATGATTTCATCGGGCAAGCCATAATGACGAAGAACCTAGCGCGGCCGCGATGCGCTTGGCCACATCCAAAAGAGAGAAAGACCAGTGGGGCGGGCGTCTCGCCCGCCATTGCGGCGTAGCCGCAAATGCCCGGGGAGAGGCCACAAGGTGAAGTCCTTTCAGGCCTGCGGCCTGATGGCGGGCGGGACGCCCGCCCCACTGTCAAGGAGGTTGCGTCAGGAGAATCTTTTCCCCCCTATCATGATCTAATCGATTCAGCCCACGCCGGTCGATGCAAGGATCACCACCGCATGGACACCCAGTCAGCCCAGGAACTCGCCGATCGCATCGCCGCCACACCCACCCAGACGTGGCTGGTCGTCGCCTGGGCGATCGCCTTCATCATCGGGCTGGCGCTGTGGGCGCTGGGAGGACGCCTCGCCCGCCCGAGCTGCACCTTCAGCGGCGTGGTGCTCGGCGGCGCGGCGGGCTACATGGCCGGGGAACTCTTCCAGATGGGCGATTGGATCATCGCCTTCGTCGTCGCCGGCGCGTTGGTGGGCGGCGTGATCGCGTGGTCGCTCTTCCGTGTGTGGATGGGCATCAGCCTCGCGGCCCTGCTGGGGCTGGTGGTCCCGCTCGCGGCCATCGCCTGGGACGGCCGAACCGTCACGGATGTCACCGGCCCCGTCGAACCCCCGCCCGCGCCCTCCGCCGTAGAAGCGCAAAGCCTGACCGATTCGGTCGACCTCGAAGACGTCACCGCCAAAGCCCGCGCCATCGGTGAGACCTACATCCATCAGCTCGTCGAGCTTGCACGGACCGTCTGGCGGGATCTCGACTCCGGCGATCAGACCAGCATCGCCACCGGCGCGGGGATGGGCGCCTTGGCCGGGCTTTTATTCGGACTGCTCCTGCCGTACGCCGCCGCGGCCGTGGAGGCCGCGATCGTCGGCGCGTCGATCATGCTCGTCAGCGGCGTCAACCTGCTGATGGGCTACGCGCCCCAGCAGGCACAGTGGCTCAGCGCCAGCCCCAGGCGCTGGTTCATCGCTCTTGGTCTCATAACAATTTTGGGCGTCATGTTGCAGTGGACCGTCCTGCGCAAACGAGCCGATAGGAAGTGAGAACGCCGGCGGCCGCAAATCGCCGGCGCGACTTCCGAGAGGCATGAAGCCTCGGCCCGTTTTCGACAGGAGCTGTCCCGCCATGTTCACGTTGCTTGCTCAGCAGGAAGCGGTCAAACCCATCGGGGATGTGATCACCGACATCTTCTCGAACCACGATGCACTGGTGCACTCGGATGTGCTGCTGGACAACCTCCGCTCGCTCTCGCTCGTGTGGGCCGTGGTGTTCCTGACCGCCGGGCTGGTCTGCATGTTGCACGGCTACCGCTTCTATCGCACCGTCACGGTCGTGCTCG
>JBGTFI010000222.1:0-2445 GCA_041747335.1 Phycisphaeraceae bacterium
CAGCGCGGGCACGAGCTGCACGTGCTCCTGCGCGATGAACCGGCCTCGTCCCAGCTCGCGAGCTGGCCGCTCCTGCGCGACGCCGTCGTCCGCACCATCGCCCCCGCACGCGGTTACCCGCGTCTGGCCGACGACGCCTCGAACGGCCAATCACGCGATATCCGTCCCACACCAAGGCTCCATGAGCGCTGGATGCGATACTTCGGCGATTCGCCCCGCACGCCAAGCTACGTCGCCCAGGCGGCGCAGGAGATCCGCCCCGATTACGTCGAGGCCTGCGGCCTCGAAGTCCTCCCCTGGCTGGCCGATCTCCCAACCAACATGCCCCGATTCTGGCTCGCCGCCGATGAGGGCGCCGCCTTCCACCTCTCCCAACTGACGCAGGCGCGCTCGCCAGGCCGCCTCCTCCAGACACTCTATGAAGCCGCCGCGCTGGCCGCGTACGAACGTTCTTACGCATGGCACGTGGACGCCACCTTCGTCGTTTCCCCGCGCGATGAATGGGCCATGCGCCACATCGCCGACCATTCGGGCGTCATCCTCGCCCGCAACGGCGTCGATCATTCATACTTCTGCCCGCGCCCCGCGCAGCCGGTCGAACCAATGAGCCTTCTTTTCTGGGGCCGACTGGACTTTCAACCCAATCTCGATGCCATCGCCTGGTTCGCACGCGAGGTCTGGCCCCAGCTTCATGAACGCCATCCGCAGGCCGTCTGGCGCGTCATCGGTAAGAACGTCCCCAAGGGGCTGCACGACGCGGCCGAACGCGTCGAGGGCATGCGCCTCATCGGCCCTGTGACCGACGTGCGCCCCTGGATCGCAAGCTCGTCCGTCTGCATCCTCCCCATGCGCAGCGGCGGTGGCATCAAGAACAAACTGCTCGAAGCCGCCGCCATGGCCCGTCCGATCGTCGCCTCGCACACCGCCACCCGCGGGCTGGACTTCGATCAGGCCTCCCCGCCGTGGAAGAACGCACGCGGCGTCACCGGATGGATCCGCGCGATCGAGGAACTCTGGCTCGATGCCGGCGCCGCGGCCGTGCTCGGCGATCGCGCCTCGGCCTGGGTCGCCCGCCATCACGACTGGGCCGATCATGCCCTGCTTCGCGAGCAGGTCTTCGCCTCTCTGGCGCGGCGCAGGAGGATCGCCCCCACACAGGAAGTCCGTCGAAGAGCGGCTGCATGAAGCAACTGCTGTTTATCTTCGGCGTCCTCGCGTTCGCGGCGGTGGGCATCATGGTCCACCCGTTCTGGGGCATCATTCCTTATTACACCTTCTCGATCATTCAGCCTCAGAACCTCTGGGACTGGGCGCTTCCCGGCGGCGTGCGCTGGTCGCTCATGGCCGCGCTGATCGCCCTGCTCGCGGCCGTGCTGCACCTTCCGCGCATCATCACCCGTGCGCGGTGGAACGGCGTGGCCACGCTCATGCTCATCTTCAGCGGCCTCATCATGCTTTCGAGCCTCACCGCCTTTGATACTTCCGTCGCCCTGGAGTGGGGCACCATCTACGCCAAGATCCTCATCATGGCCGCCCTCACCACACTCCTGGTTGACCGCCTCGACCAGGTGCGCATCCTCGCATACCTCATCCTCTCCACCATCACCTACCTCGCCTGGCACTTCAACAGCCTCTACCTCTTCGAGGGAAGACTCGACATCTTCCACCGCGGCCTGGGCATCTTCGACAACAACGGCGCCGGCCTGCTGATCGCCATGGGCATCCCCTTCGCGTACGCCCTCTTTTTCATGGCACGGCACATCGTCGCACGCCTCGCCATCGGCGGCGCCGTCATCCTCATGGTCCACGCCGTCATGATGAGCTACTCCCGCGGCGCCATGCTCAGCGCCGCCGTCGGCGCGGCGTGGGTGCTGTGGCACCACCGCCCCCGCAGGCACGCCGTGTGGCTCTGCGCGGGACTGATCGCCGTCTCCATGCTCCTCGCCGGACGCGAAATCCGCGAAGAGTTCCTCTCCATGCGCGATTACGACACCGACGAAACCGCACAGTTCCGCATCGCAAGCTGGACCGCCGCCTGGAACATCGCCTGGCAGTACCCCGTCCTGGGAACCGGACCCCGAAACTCCAACCTCTTCAGCTACAACTACGGCGCCGACCTCCTCGGACGAACCATCCACTCCCAGTACCTCCAGATCGCCGCTGACATCGGCTTCCCCGCACTCACCGTCTACCTCTCCATGTCCGCCCTGGCAATGTTCGGCCTCCACCGCTCGCGCCAGAAACTCCTCGCCGCGTCCCGCGAACTCACCGCCCGGCATCACGCCGAGCAGCACGCCGCCCTCGCCCGCGCCCCGCGCGGACAAGCCCTCGCCCCCGACCAGAAGCACGCCCTCTACCGCCTCCAGCGTCGCGCGAAGTACTGCCGCGACATGTCCTACGTCATGCTCGCCTACCAGGGAAGCCTCGTCATCTTCCTCGTCGCGG
>JBGTFI010000223.1:0-1512 GCA_041747335.1 Phycisphaeraceae bacterium
CGAAATCCTGCAAATCCTGAGCCTGAGCCTTTTCGAGAAAACCCCGCTTTTTCAAGCGTTTTCGCGCGAACTCACCACCATGGAAACGAGCCTCGATCATAACCAGTTGTCTTTGTTCGACTTCTAACCGGACAGTAGTGAGGCAATACGAGAGATTACTCGGTCAGCCGTGTAATCCCCCTCACTCCCACCTCCCCCCCACCATCTCCCTCAGCTCCAGCTTCGTCGGGTCCACCACCACGTGTTTGATGCGCTCGCGGCGCCAGGTGTAGGTGATGTGGACCAGGCCGTCATTGCTCTGGATCACCGCGGGGTACGAATACTCGCCTTCGCTCTTTTCCAGCACCAGGGCCGCGTGCCAGGTTTTGCCGTCGTCGCTGACGGCGACGTTGAGCATTTCGCGGTCCTTGGGGCTTTGGCCGCCGCGAACGGTGTGGTTGTAGACCAGCAGTTGTCTGCCGTCCGCCAGCGTCACACCGTCGGCCCCGGCGTTGGGATTCGGGAGCTTCATCGCTTCAAGCTCCGTCCACGTTCGGCCGCCATCGGTGGTCCACGTCTCGGCCAGCACGCCCTGACGGGTGCGGTTGATCGCCTGAATGCGGCCATCGGGGTAGGTCAGCAGCGTCGGCTGAATGGCGGAGAACGTTCGGCCGTCGTTGATCGGGCCGATGCGCGTCCAGGTTTTTCCGAGGTCGCGGGTAAGCTCAAAGTGGACGCGCCAGCCGTCGGATTCATCGCTCGTCGGGCACAGCAGCGCGCCATCAGGAAGGAGAATGGGTTTGCTGCGGACCGGCCCGAGGATGCGCTCGGGCAGGCGGTGCGGTTGCGCCCAGGTTCGGCCGCCATCGTCGCTGGTGGTCATCATCCCCCACCAGGCCCCCGGACTCGGCCCGCACTTGTAGAACAGCACCAGCGGCCCGCCGGGCTGCTGCCAGAGCACGGGGTTCCAGCAGGGGTAGCGATGCTCGTTGCCATCGCCATCGACGTACTGGATGCCGTTGACGACTTCGACCGGGGCGGACCATCGGCCTGATTCATGGCGCGATATCCAGATGCCGACATCGCGGTGCCCTTCGTGCGTGCCGCCGAACCACGCAGCCACCAGCCCGCGGGGCGTCTCGACGATCGTCGAGGCGTGACACTGCGGGAAGGGGGCATCCTCGTAGATGAGCTGGGCGCTCAGGATCCCCGGCTGGTCGGCGGCGCGGAGGGTGGCGGCGCAGGCGAGGAGGGCAAGACCGGCCAGAAGTTGATGAAGGCGGGGGGATCCCGACATGGTGAAGATCTCCTTCGAGGGAACTGGATAGGTGCGATCAGTTTAGCAGGCGGTGCGGGGGGCGCGTGGTGGGCTGTGGCACGCTTCGCTTTGGCACAGGCACCCGTGGCCGGGCTTATGCGAGCTGGTGGTGTGCGAGCCACTGCCGGATCGCGCGCTGACGATGGGGGTGGGCGTCGGCCAGAGCGCGGCCGGCGAGTTGTTGCGCCCTGTCGCGCTCACCCAGGACGAGCGCC
>JBGTFI010000224.1:0-3073 GCA_041747335.1 Phycisphaeraceae bacterium
CGAAATCCTGCAAATCCTGAGCCTGAGCCTTTTCGAGAAAACCCCGCTTTTTCAAGCGTTTTCGCGCGAACTCACCACCATGGAAACGAGCCTCGATCATAACCAGTTGTCTTTGTTCGACTTCTAACCGGACAGTAGTGAAAAACCATACCCAATGTACGTGCGATTGAATGAGGCCGAACGAGTAGTCGTCATTGAACGCAAAGGCCTGTATTTTTCCGTCTGGACAGATGGCGCTCGACACGAAACAAAAGATCGGTCGCTTTGTCACACGAGACACGGCGATAAAACGATCAAGCGATTGGAATGCCCGCCTCATCGATGTCCGGACATTCCAAAACTGCCACCAACGCTCCAGGTGTTCGGCACGCGCCGCTGCCATTGATCCGTTCTTCGAGTCGCTTGCCTTCTTTGCCACGGCGGGAAGTACATGGCGCTCCACATGTCGCCAAGCTAACTCATGAGGGCGCGCCTCAAATTGCCCCATCAGCCCAAAGTCAATGACGGCGCGTGATGGTCGCCCGGTACCCGTCACAAGGTCGCGACCGATCAGGTAAGGACGGACCACGTTCGCAATTTGCGAGTCCTGAGCAATCCATGCCTGACGCTGTCGGAGCGGCACGACAAATCCGGGGTAGCCCGTAACGATGCCCTGAAAGCACCTCTGCGGAGACGTATTGCACGAGAGGATTCTCGCCTGCGTCACATCCGTCTTATCCGACAGCGCCGCGTTGATCGCCTCGCATTCGCGATAGCTCAATTCATATACCTTGCTCGCCGATCCCTGCCCGCGCCGGCGTCGGTCGCGCGCGCCGGGCGGGGGATCGGCCTTGAACCAGAGTTTCTTCGCGTCGGGGACCAGCAGCGCCGCCGGATCGGCCTGAGGTTCGTGTTTCACCCAGTTGGCGATGGAGACGTGGACGTTGGCTTCGCCGGACCAGGGCTGATTGTCGACCGCTTCGACGATCGTGCCCGACCGGACGATATGGTCCAGGCCGCCTTCGCGGGACTTGTTGTTGCGGATGTTCTGCGTGCCGACGAGGCCCGCGCGGCCGACGACGGGGTTGTCGGGCGTGCAGGCGGGCAGGAGGTCGTGGGCGCGGCGGAACCAGTAGACGCAGTAATCGGCCATGCCGGGCACATCGGGGTAGACCCGGCGGACGGCGTTGACGTAATCTGCGCCGCGTTCGGGCTTGAGGCGTTTGGCCCCGAGGAACGGGGGATTGCCGATGATGACCTCCGCGCCGGGCCAGGGGGTTGCGACCGCGGCGCGGTAATCCGGTTGGCCGGATGCCTGAGGCGCCGTGATGAGGGCATCGGCGCAGCGGATGTTGTCATCGAGGTTGTCCAGGGGCAGGGCCGGTTCGTCGATATGAAGCTCGTCGATGGCGAGCTTGTGGGCGAGCATCATGGTGACCTTCGCCAGCTCGACGGCGAAGGGGTTGATGTCCAGCCCGTAGAACTGGCGGGTGGTGACGAAGGAAAACTGCATCTGAGCGACCGATTGCCGCGAGGATAGCTCGGCCAGCTTGTCGATGAGGCGTTTTTCGAGTCGCTTGAGTTCACGGTAGGCAAGGTAAAGGAAGTTGCCCGATCCACACGCGGGATCGAGGACGCGGTAAGTCTGCATTCGTTGGTGCAGCTCACGGATGCGTTTGATCGTGTTCGCGCGGTCAATCAGTCGTTCCCATGGATCGGAGATCGTCGGCTTGACGATCTTCATGATGTCCACGGCCGAGGTGAAATGAGCGCCGTAGGCGTGGCGCTCATTGAATCCGCCGTCCTTCCCAGTGTCCAGTGTCTGCTCGAAGATGGTGCCGAAGATTTCGGGGCGGACCTTGGACCAGTCCTGATTGGCCGCCTCACGGATGAGGCTGAGTTCGTCTGTGCCAAGCTCCACGTGCGCCGGTTCGCGGAAGATGCCGCCATTGAAGTATTTCACGCCGCGAAAGCGCCCTCCGGTGCGCTCATCGGGTTCGTTCATGGCCTCGAAGAGGCCGCCGAAAAGGTCATAGGCATCCTGGGGCGTGTGGCTGTCGGCGACGAGGCGCTCGATGGTGTAGCGTTCGAGCAGGCCGATGTCTTCGGCGAAGAGCGCGACGAGAAGCTGAAGGACGAAGCGCTGGGCGTGCTCGCGGCCGACATCCCGGCGGACTTTGAGCTTGTTGAAGAGTGCGGCCAGCCGCGCTGCGGCATCGCGGGTGACCTGTTCGTTGTTGTTGCCGAAGACCGGCGCTTCGTGGGTGGGGAACAGGAACGCCAGCGGACCGTAGCGTTCGGGGAGGTCTTCGACGCGCACCATGTCGACGGGGGTGTCGAGTTGGGCATCGAAGTCGTAAATCCAAATGTCGTCAAAGTTGCAGAGGATGACGTATTTCGGGCGTCCCGGCACACGACTTACCCAGTAGTCGAATACCTGGCGGTAATGTCGAGCGAGATCAACGCCCCGCCTTTTCATTTCAATCAGGACATGTGGTTTCCACTCGCAATCGGCGAAGGTGATTCCCCCGCCGTCGTCTGTTGGACGTCGGATGCGGACTTCGGCCTGTCCGCCGGCTTCAAGAAGGCCGGGATGGCCGAACGCGCGGAAAAAGCGGTCGAGGAACAGTTGGGATTGCCCCTTTTCGTCGCCCGTGATATGGGCACGCCACCACTGGACGAAATCGGTCAGGCGTTGGGCGCGCTCGGCGGACATCGTAGGGCAGTCTATACGTTGATCCCTCGTTTCGCTTCTATAAATATCCCCTCCCAGCCTCAATCCCCCTCTCCACTTCCCCCACCCCCGACGATACAATATGAGTTCCCCCCCCGCGTGAGGGTTGGATCGCCGCCCCGATGAAACTTCCCCAGTCCATTCGTCTGCTGCTCTGGATCGCCTGGCTGAGCGCCTTGCCGGTGAGTGCGGGGTACGTCCTGAGCGCCGCCCCGGAGGGGGTCAGCGCGGCCAGGACGGAGGTTCAGTTCACCGGCCTGACTTCCGGCGCTACTGACCACGCCTGCCCCGGCGGGGAGCTTTCGGAACCGCCCGGCCGGACGCCCGCGGCCGACCGGCGCGACCTGCCGCAGACTCCCC
>JBGTFI010000225.1:0-6767 GCA_041747335.1 Phycisphaeraceae bacterium
GGGGGAAAAAGACGCCTCCGTGGCGTCGATCCGCGCCTGCAACGCCTCCTGATACACCTTGCGTTTGAGGTCGTTCATCAGGTCGTTGACCTGAACCTCGCTGTCGTCGATCAGGTGCCCGTCCCGCGCCGCGTTGACCGCGGAATCGCCCGAGCCACTTGTAGCCGGTCTTGCGGCTGACCCCGAACCGCCGACACACCTCGGCGACGGGCAGGTTGAGCGTTCGCACCGCGTGGACGAATGCAAGGCGTTGTTCGGACACAGCAGACACCTCCCAGGGCATGGCAGCCTCCTTTCCAGGAGCCCACCTCTACCCCAAAGCGCCACCCATGTCCCTTGAACAGGCGCCACCGATGTCCCCAAACGGGACAGCGAAGCGTGGGCATGAAGCCCCCAAGAGCACCCAATAGCGACGGATTGCTTAGTTTAGCCTCAATTCGACGGCCCCTTCCTGGTGTCGAAGGCTGCATGGCCACGAGGACGAGGCCATGGCACCCGCGAACAGCGCCCATCTGGGCTGTCATGCACCCCAGGGCTGTCGGGCGTCGGAATCCTGGGGGGGGTTGGGGCAGTGAGCCAGCGAACGCTTCGGCTTTCCCCGCGGTGAGTCCTGAGAAGCGGGGGATACACGGAGCCGTCTCCTGGTGGGCGGTGCCCACCCTACGCGGGGGCGGTCGCGGGTGTGTGGATTCGGCTCACCAGCAGCTTGCGGAGGACGGCCAACAGGGTGGAGGGGGGATTGAGGTAGTTGGCGGGGGGGCGGTAGTAGACCTTGTCCTTGTCGATGAGGCTGACCCTGCCGGTGGCGGTCTGCAGGAGCTCGTATAAGGCCTGGGGCTGGTGGGTCTTGAAGATGAGGTCCGGGCCTTCGAGCTTGAGGGTTTCGACACCCAGAGTGCTGGCGGCGATACGAATCTCGGTGAGGTCGATGAGCTGCTGCGCGGCCCTGGGCGGTTGGCCGTAGGCATCGGTGATGGACTTCACCACGTCCGCCAGCTCATCGAGCGTGGCCGCCCGGCTGATGCGGCGGTAGGCATCCATGCGGAACTTGTCCGAGCGGATGTAGGTCGGGGGTATCTGGCCGAGGACCGGCAGCTCGAGGTGTGTTCGACTCGGCTCGACGATCGCCTCATTGCGCAGGCGTTTGGCTTCGCGGTCGAGCAGTTGACAGTACAGCTCGTACCCGACCGAGGCGATGTGGCCGCTCTGCTCAGCGCCCAGCAGGTTCCCCGCCCCGCGGATTTCGAGGTCGCGCATGGCGATCTTGAACCCCGCCCCCAGCATCGAATACTGCTCAATCGCCTGGAGGCGGCGGGCGCCCTGATCCGTGAGCGGACGATCTTCGGGAAGGAGCAGGTAGCAGTAGGCGCGGTGCTTGTACCGACCGACGCGGCCGCGAAGCTGGTGGAGGTCCGCCAGGCCGAAGTGGTCGGCCTGGTTGATGAAGATGGTGTTGGCGGTGGGAATGTCCAGCCCCGATTCGATGATCGTGGTGCTCACCAGAATGTCCGCCTCCCTCCGGATGAAGCGCAGCATCACCTCTTCGAGTTCCCCGGCGCCCATCTGTCCGTGCCCGATGACGATCCGGGCATCGGGCACGAGCTTGTGGATCTCATCGGCCATCGACTGGATGTTGTGGACGCGGTTGTGGACGAAGTAGACCTGCCCCTCGCGATTAAGCTCCCGGATGATCGCGGTGCGGATGCGGTCCTTCTGATAGGGCATCACCTCGGTGACGATCGCCCGGCGATCCAGCGGCGGCGTGGTGAGCGAGCTGATGTCGCGCAGCCCCAGCATGGCCATGTGCAGCGTGCGCGGGATGGGGGTGGCGCTGAGCGTCAGCACGTCCACCATCACGCGCAGCTCCATCAGCTTGTGCTTGTGCTCGACGCCGAAGCGCTGTTCCTCGTCGATGATGACCAGCCCCAGGTCGGCGAACTTGACATCCTTCGAGAGCAGACGGTGGGTTCCGATGATGACATCGACCTCGCCGCGCGAGAGCCTGCTCAGCACTTCCTTCTGCTCGCCGGCCGTCTTGAATCGGCTGAGGGATTCGACGCGGAAAGGGTAATCCGCCATGCGCCCCCCGAACGTGCGTTCGTGCTGCTCGGCCAGCACCGTGGTGGGGACGAGGACGGCGACCTGCTTGCCGTATTCCGCAGCCTTGAAGGCGGCGCGGATGGCGACTTCCGTCTTGCCGAACCCGACGTCGCCGCAGATCAGCCGGTCCATCGGCTGGGTTTCGGTCATGTCTTCCTTGACGGCGGCGATCGCGGCGAGCTGGTCCTCGGTCTCGTCGTAGGGGAACTCGGCCTCGAACTCCTTCTGCCAGGCGGTGTCGGCCGGGTACCGGATGCCCGCCATGCTCGCCCGTGCGGCGTGGACGCGCAGCATCTGGGCGGCCAGATCCTTGACGGCTTCGGTGACCTGCTCCTTCTGTTTCGACCAGCGTCTGCCGCCGAGCTTACTGAGTGGCGGGCGGCCCTGGAACCCCCCGATGTACTTCTGCACGAGGTTCATCTGCGTCGCGGGCACGTGCAGCAGGGCGCCGCCGTCGAACTCGAGCGTCAGGAACTCCTGCGACAGCCCGGCGCGCTTCATGGTCTTAAGCTCGACGAACCGCGCGATGCCGTGCTCGACGTGGACGACGTAATCCCCCACGTTGAGATCCAGAAGCGCATCGGTGGATCGTCCCCCGGCCGCGCCGGCGCTGATGCGCCGCACCCGCCGGGCGGTGTCGTAGCGGTGGAAAAGCTCGTGATGCGGGAGGAGTGTCAGCGTGTCGTGGTGTCGGGGGTCGGAGAAGGTCCAGGTGAAGCCGCGGTGGAGGTAGGCGACTTCGAGAGTGAGGTCGGCTGTCGCCTGGGGAGCGTGTTCACGGAGCAGCTCAGCCAGGCGTTCGCGCTCGGCGGGCTTCTGACACAGGATGACGACCGTAGGTCCGGCTGTGCCGGACGGAGGGCAGGCACTGGCGGACAAGCCGCCAGTGGCACCCGGATCGTGGTTGCCGACGGCCAGCATCCCCACTTCCCGGATCGCTTCGGCCGCATCGTGACTCAGATCCGGCAGTGAACCCACCGGTAGCATCACCGCCGGCTGACCGTCCCCGGAGGGGGAGCTGTCGCTGTACTGGTTGACCTGGAGCTGTGCGAACTTCGCGCACTTCTGGAACACCGCCCGCGGCGGATAGATGCCCCGCGCGTTGGTCAACCGCTCGTAGTACCCCCGCGCCTGCTCGGAAAGCTCCATCAGCTCGTGCAGCACAACCACCGTCTGATCCGGCATCAGATCCAGGACATTGATCCGTTCTTCATCGTGGTCGGCCTGGAGCCTGTCGATGCCCGCGCCGACCAGGCGCACGCGGCCGAGGCATTCGCCGCTGGCCATGCTGTCGGCATCGACGCGGCAGATCGATTCGATCTCGTCCCCGAAGTAGTCGATTCTTATGGCCTCGGCGGAGAGGTCGGTGTGGTCGGCGCTGAGGGCGCCGGACGGGGGAAAGATGTCCACGATGCCGCCGCGCACGGCGAACTCACCGGGTTGTTCGATGGCTTCGGTGCGGGTGTATCCGGCGTGGGTGAGCCAGTGGGCCAGGTCATTCGGGGAAAGCTCCTGGCCGGATTGGAGTTCCAGGGCCCAGCGCCCGAGCGTTTCGGGCTTCGGCGCTGCCTGCATGAGCGCGGCGATGGGCGCGACGATCACCCCCGGCCCGCTCACCCGCCCCTGGGCAAGCTCCGACACCAGCGACAGGCGCTCAGCCAGCAGTTCGATGCTCACGCTCGTCTCCCCCGGAAGCACCTCCAGCGCGCCGAAGCGGCGGCTTGAAAGCTCGAATCCCGCCTGCCCGAAGATGACGAGGTCGTCCATCGCGTCGTCGGCATCGTCGAGGTGGGCGACCACAAGCAGCACCGGTCTGGCCATGCGAAGGGCGAGGGCCCCGGCGAGAAGGTTGGTGCTTGATCCGCGGCTTCCGTGGGCGACATGCCCGGCCCCGGAAGCCCGCCCAAGACGCGCCGCCAGCTCACCCACTTCGGGCGATTCGACGATGCTTCGCAGCCAGGAGTGGTTCGTCGGGTGAGTCATCGAGGCGGTGCGCATGCGCGAAAGGGCAGGTCACGGGTGTGACCGGCCTGGACCTGCGTATTTCTATCCGCCCCCGCCGTTGGAGGCCACCGGGGGCCTTGCAACGGGTGGCACTGGCGGCTTGTCCGCCAGTGCCACCCGATCCGTGCATCATCCCCGCGTCACGGGTGACGGCGGGGCTTCATCCATCGGCGCGCGGGGGCCGGCGTTTCGCCGGGCGGAGACGCTCAGGACCACCGGAGGGTCGAAAGACTCGACGCCGGATTCGCCGGGTTTGGGCGCCGCCAGCTCCGGCACATCGTCGAGCGTCCGCGTCATGGCGATCTCGTCGCAGGCCTGTCGCTTCGAGCATCGCAGGCACTCGTTCCACACCTTCAGCGGCAGCGTCTGCCGGTCCACGATCGAAAACCCCAGCTTCTCGAAGAACGCCTGCTCGTAGGTGAGCGTCATCAGCCGGCGGATACCCACGCGCCGGGCGTCCTCGACACACGCCAGAACCAGGCGCTGGCCCAGGCCCCGGCGGCGATGGGAGGGCGCGACGGCCAGCGAATAAACCTCCGCCAGGTTCGCCCAGATGATCGACAGCCCGCACACGCCCACGACCTGCCCGTCGGCGGGCATCGCCGGGCCGTCGCCGTCGCCATCGCCGATCGCGGGCTGAACGGAGGTGTCGATCGCCACCGTGAAGTCCCGCACTTTCTCGTACAGAAACGAATGCGAGCGGTGGAGCATCAGCCCGAACTCGGCGCAGTCGTTGACGATCCTGGCCAGACCGGGGATGTCCGCGACGGTGGCGGATCGAATCAGGATGGGATCGTTGAATCGCAAGAGGGAATTATAGGGGGGAGGGACGAAGGGGCGGAGGATTGGACTTTGGACTCTCCCCAACTACCCGACTTTCTGACTGACTCAAGGCGTACTCATGGGCGGGAGCGCTGACATGTCCCTGGCGGGGGTGCGGAGTTCGATCAGCCTGCGCTTGGGCGCCGGGGCGAGCTGATCGAGCATCGCGCCCAACCGCAGTCGAAGGGCCCAGAGGTCGGCCGGGTCAAGCTTCCCGAAATCCACAAGACCGGCGTCGCTTTCGGTCTTCTTCTCGAAGGTTCCTTCGAGGCGAAGCGCTTGCCTGGCCGCGGCCGCGACCGTCCAGCGGCTGTGACCGGTAGCCTGGGCGAGCAGGGTGAGGTACTCGACATCCTGCTGGCCGCGCGTGTAGCTCTTGAGGCGAATGCTCGGGACCGGTCCGTCGATGCCGGCCGGCTTGCCGGGATAGAAAAGCGACAGCGCATCGCCGGTGGTCCAGGAGGCGTCGTTCCCGATGGTCTGCCACGGCAGCACGCCGTCGGCCCCGCGCGTCCACGCGTCGATGCACCACGCGGCCGGCTGAACGTTCGAGCGATCGACGGGGTTGGAGGAACCGTAGTGGTAGAGAACCTCGCCGTGCGCGAGCTTCCTGTCCATCACCACCCGCTGATACTGATGGAATGCGCCGCTGACGACGTTGATGTCCAGCACGCCAGCGAGGATGTCGCGCTGCCACTGGGGACGGGAGATGTCGGCGCGAAAGACGAACCTGAGCGGTGTGGCCGAGGTGATCGGGAACACCCCCTCGTGAAACGCGCTGCCGTACCAGCGCAAGGCCCAGAAGTCCTGGGTGTTGACCGGCTCATCGAACACCCACGGGGATGAACACACCTCCCACCCGCGCTCCTTGAAGAACACCTTGCCGTTGAGGTAGAACTCGAAGAAGGTCTCATGCCACCCCCGCGCCGCGAAGTGTTCGGCGAAGGAGCGGCAACTCCGGATGAAGTTTCGCCGGTACTCGTCGGTAAGAGCCTGCTCCGCCCAGTACCCCCCTCTAAAACCCGTCTCGATCGCCACCGGCCAGTTCTCGTTGATCGGGAGATAGAACGCCTCGACCGGGACGTTCCCGCGCGGCAGGTCGGCGAACAAACTGCCGTCAAAGAGAGGCCCGAAGCGGGCATCGTAGGCGCTCCAATCGACCGTGCCCCCGGAAGTTTCCGGCACGAATCCCTTGCGCACGTGTCCGGCCCAGTTGTAGGCCAGGCGATTGAGGCACACGCGGTGCTCGTGGGCCAGACGGTAGTAATCGCGCTCGGCCGGGAGATCCGGGAGCGAGTAGGCGTTCATCTGCGGGATAAACGACAGATAGTCCGGCAGCGTGAAGTTCCACACGCGAAGATCGATCTCGATCTCCAGATGCTCATCGCCGTGCTCGAGCACCAGCCTCCCCGCATGACTTCCCGCCGGCGCGCCGTGCGGTACGTACACCTCCGCGAGGAATGATGCGAAGCGCTGACCGGGGATCGCTTCATCCCGCGCGGGAAGGGCAATGGCGCCGGTGTGCGGCAGGAGCGGATCGGGCAGCATCATCCCGGCGGCGCCGACGTGGCGGGCGCGGGAGAGCTTTGCCCGCACGGCTTGCCGCGTCTCCTCGGGTTGGCCCTCAAAGACCAGGGAGGCGCGCAGGCCTTCGATCTTCCCTTCGAGGATGAACTGGAACGCGATGAACTCGTTGCGCCCGGCGAACAGCCGGACTTTCCTTTCACCGGCCGACCAGAGGTGATTCGCGCTTCGATAGGTCTCGTCGCGCTGCGGGATCATTCGCCCAGATGCGGCCTCGACCTTGTCCAGGGCATCGACCACGAACACCCGCGCCCCGC
>JBGTFI010000226.1:0-3692 GCA_041747335.1 Phycisphaeraceae bacterium
CCAGATCCTCCGCCCGCGCCGCTTCAATCAGCGCACCCACCCGCGCATCACTCACATACGCATCGAGCCTCACCGCCTGCCTGGAGATGCGTCCCGTCATGGCCGACAGACTCGATACCCCACCCCGCCGCGCCGCCTTCAGGCGAACGCCATCCCCCGACTCTAGCCCCAATCAAGAATAACACCAACCCCGCCGCCCGGACCCCGGACCCCGGACCCCGGACCTTGGACCTTGGACTTCCTCCCAACCTGCGACTCGAACCCCCCTCACGCCGCCGGCCGGCGCCGCGCCGAACTGCACACCGCCCGCGGCCCTTCGTGACGCTGCCACACGCTCTCCCGGCCGCGATGATTGTGCAGCGTCGTCAACCGGCGAAGATAGTCATCCAGCTCCCGCTCATGAAACCGCGTCAGAAACTCAGGCCGCGCCGAGGGATTCACCCCCACGATCGCCTCGATCAGCCGCTCTTTGCTCATCACCATCGCCGCCACCTCTCGCGCCTCGCGCACAAAAACGGGACAACCTCGCGACCCCCACCATCGACCGCCGCACGCCCCCCCCTTGAACGGATAACCACCACGGACCCACACCACGTCCGATAGTCACACCCAGGCAAGATGGCTAACGAGCCGATCGAAGTGGGGCGGGCGTCCCGCCCGCCTTTGCGGCGAAGCCGCAAGCCCCCCCTGGAGATTCCTCACGACATGCCTTCGGCCTGATCGCGGCCGGAACGCCCGCCCCACCGCAGCAACACAAACGTCAGATCATCCGGCTTGCACGGATGGCCCGCCTCCCCCCCCTCCATCCGACGCGTCGCGTCGTTCGCCAGTCGGTAGGCCGCGTCCGCAAGCGACCCCCTCCGGACACGCCCCACCACCTCCTCCATCAGCAGATTGTCAAACAGCCCATCACTCGCCAGCAGCAGCGTGTCCCGCGCGCCGAGTTTGCGCGAAGAACCCATCTCGATGCGCATGTCCTGCGCTCCCACCGCGTTGGAGACGATGTGACGGTCCTCATGATGCATCGCCTCGTGCTCCTCCAGCAGCCCCGCCTCCACCGCGAAGCCCACCGGCGAGTGCGACACCGTCTGAAGCTTGATCTTCCCCCGCTGCCCCACCACCAGCGCCATCGAATCTCCAACGTGGTACGGCCGAACCACCCCGTCATCGAACTCCACCACCACGATCGTCGTGGCCGCCCCCACCCCGCGCTCCCCGATGGCGGCGCTCGCCCGCTCGATCCCGTTGAGAATCCCCGCCCGCATCGACCTTCCCTCGCTCTTGGCCTCGATGAGCGTATCCCGCAGCGTCTCGATCGCCAGGCGCGAAGCCACATCCCCCGCGCGCCCCCCGCCCATCCCGTCCGCCACCGCCAGCACCATCGAGCGTTCATCAAACGGAATCAGTGCCGCCGCGTCCTCGTTGGCCGACTCCTTCCCCGGACAGCGCGCCGAATACACCGCCATCATCGCCCCCGCGCACTCATAAAGCTGCGCCGCCGACATGTTCGCATCCACAAACATTTGATCCCGCGCTTCATCAAGAGCCATGCAGTCATCTTAGAACGCGCCCGAACATTCAACAACACAACGCAGCGAGCCGCGACCGAGCGAGCCGCGACCGTAAGGGAGCGGAAAGATTCGTCGCAGGTGAACGACAATCGAAGAGCGCCGGGTGCCATGCCCTCGCGCAGCGTGGGCATGAAGCCGCCGTCACCGCATCACGCTCCCGTAGGTCAGGCCTGGGCCTGACACGAACGCGCGCACGCCGACCAACTGTCAGGCCAAGGCCTGACCTACCGGGCTCTTCTCCGACATCACCGCTCCCGCACAGAATCTACCACGTCCTCAAAGCCTCCACGACCAACCACCCCACCCAAACCACCATCCCCGCGAATCCCACCAGGGACAGCGCGAAGATAAACCGCGCAATCCGCCGCCCCCGCACCACCCGCCACCGCTCCCGCGGCCGCTTCGGCATGACTTCAATCACCCACCCGCACTCCGGACACGTCGCCGTCCGCGAGCGTCGCAGGTCATACGCACATTGATGGCATAGAAACGGCCTGCCGCCGCACGTTCGTAATCTCGCACGGGCATAGCGGCGATGCGTCTTCAGAAATACGTAGTGCATGAGGGCGACAGGAAGATACGAGATCCCAAAGATGGCGAATACCAAGAGCATCCTTGCTACTGGCGACAACAGCCGGGCAGTCTCGAACTCAAATAGAACCGCGTCCCCAACAAAACCAAGAACCATCACCCCCACGACCATCGCGATCCCCGCCCCCCAGAAACGAACGCCCGCCAGCGCTTCATGCCAGAACCCCGACGAAAGCCCACGCTTCTGACGCTTCGTCAGCGCCTTGATAAGCGGATCCTTCCCCGAGTTCACCAGCCTCCAGATCTTCACCCCCCCAACCCCTCCAGCCTTCCCGTGCTGTCCCCGAACGAGTCCGCGCTCACCCCCATCCGGTCCATCATCGACAAAAACAGGTTGGCCGCCGGCGTGTTGCGCTCGTACCGCACGTGCCGCCCCGGCTGAATCGTCCCCCCGCCCCGGCCGGCGAGGATGATCGGCAGGTCGTGGTGCGAATGACGATTCCCATCCGCGATGCCCGATCCATAAAGAATCATGCAGTGATCCAGCAGCGTCCCCTCACCCTCCCTGATCGACTTCAGCCGCTTCACGAAGTACGCGAACTGCTCGACATGAAAACGGTCGATCCGCCGGATCTGCTCGATCCAGTCCTGGTTGTTCTGATGGTGCGAAAGATGGTGATGCCCCTCCGGCACGCCCAGCCCCGCGTAACTGCGGTTACTCCCCGCCCGCGCGAACATGAACGTGCTCACCCGCGTCACATCCGCCTGGAACGCCAGCGCCATCAGATCCCCCATCAGCCGCAGATGCTCCGCGAAGTCCGCCGGGATGCCTTCGGGTTTCTCGAATCCGGGGGCATATTCCGGGGTCCAGTCGCTCTCACGCTGCGCCTGCGCCCGCGCGATGCGCAGCTCGATCTCCCGAACCGCCGTGAAATATTCTTCCAGCTTCCGCTGATCCCCGGCCCCCACCTTCCCCGAAAGCCTGGCCGCGTCCTCGCGCACCACATCCAGAATGCTCCGCCGATAAACATCCCGCTGCGCCCGCTTCCGTGCCGATTCCTGATCGCCCTTGCCGAACAGCCGCTCGAACACGATGCGCGGGTTGATCTCCTTGGGCGCCGGCGTGTTCGCGCTCGCCCACGAGATGTTGTTCACATAAGCGCAGCTATACCCCGAATCGCAGTTGCCGCTCATCCTGCCGGGGTCCGTCCCCAACTCCAAAGACGGCAGCCGCGTCGCCCCGCGCATCCGCTGCGCCACGAACTGATCCATCGAAACCCCCACGCGAATGTCCCGCCCGTTGGTCTTGTGCGGCTGCGCCCCCGTCAAAAACGCCGCCGAACACCGCGCATGATCCCCCGGCCCATCCCCGTTGGCCCGCGCCTTGTCATGCGCCAGCCCCGACACCACCAGAATGTCCTCCTTCACCTCCGCCAATGGCTCCAGCAGGTACGGAAGCTCATAATCCGCGCCCTCCCCGGCCGGAGTCCAGTCCGGCATGATCGCCCCGTTGGGGAAAAACAGGCACGCCATCCGCACCGGAGCGGCCGTTGCCCCTGCGCCCGCGCTCGCCCCCGTCGCCCCCAGCGC
>JBGTFI010000227.1:0-3211 GCA_041747335.1 Phycisphaeraceae bacterium
CGTGGGGCGCGGGCACGCTGTGGGCGCGGTCGCCGCAGGGGGAACTGCGCCTGATCGCCCAGGGCGGGCGAATTGCGCCGGGCGTGCCAAGGACCAGTCCCTGGTTCCCTGATGACACCGCGCCCGCGGTGTTCTGGGAACGCGCCTTTGATGACCGAAGCGGGTTCGGCACGGGGCGTCCGTCGCTCGATGTGAACACACACGGGGATGTGGTGTTCTCCGACTGGATCTCACACACCCTGGGGATCACCGTCTTCCCCCGCCAGGGCATCTGGTATTACAACTGGGAGCTTGATGAGGTGTTCCTGGTGGCGGTGGCGGAGGAGTATCTCGAAGTCGCGCCGGGCGATTCGCGGCGGATCCAGGAGCTGTCGCTGATCGAAGGCCGGTCGCTCACCGACGCGGGGGAAGTGTTCTTCGGCGTACGTTTTTATGACGGCACCTCCGGGGTGTTCATGGCCACGATGCCGGAGCCGGGGACGCTGGCGTTGGTGATGGCGGGGGGATTGGTGGCGGGGAGGAGGAAGCGTAGAAGGTTCACCGCCGCTTGGTGATCTCGACCTGGCCGGTGTTGGTGATCTTGACGTGGGAGTGTCCGCCCCAACCGTTCGTCACAAAGCCTTCGATGGTCCCGTGAAACACCTGGCCGCCGTCGGTCGCCTCGAAGGTGAGCTGTCCATCACCCTTGAACCACATGACTTCACGGGCCCGTCCGCCGGGGCGGATCGGGCCCAGCTCGATTTGTTCGCCGGGAGCGAGGAGGATGAACGAGGTGATCGGGACTGGTGTGGCGTTTTGGACGGTGACGACGTAGCGGGTGTAAGTCGAAACGGCCATGACCACGATGACCACCGCGACGGGGAAGTTGACCAGCAGCAGCGCCGCGGCGGCGTAGACGCGGCTCCAGCGGAAGCCCGCTTCCCGGCGGCCCTGTTTCACGTGCGCGGTGAGAAAGATCGCACCCGCGATGACCAGGACCGTCCCGCCGAGGATGGTGAACAATCCGGCGGCCATGAGCTGGTACCAGCCGAACACCAGCCAGGTCAGAAAGATTGCGATGCCGGTGAGCAGCGGCGCGGCCCCGCAGAACAGTGACGCGCGGTACCAGCGCGTGCGCTCCCCGGAGCGATAGGTTGTCGGATCAGCGGGATCAAACGCCCGTCCGCATTCCGGGCAGGCGATTGTGGTGAGGTAATTGAGGGTGTAGTCGCACTTGAGGCAGTACATGGCGGGGTGGGTTTGCGGCATGGGAGGATTGTCAGGAATCATGCGCCATGGTCCCGCACTCGGGGCACTGCGTACGCCCTGCCGCGAGAGTGCCGGTGAGGTTGTAGCCACATTGGTGGCAGTGGCCGGGCGCAGGTTTACGACGGGCGAAACGCCAGAGAAGCAACCAGATGGCGGGGAGGATGGCGAAGAGGAAAGTTGGAAAAGCCATGGGAATCCAGATGGCTCGCAAGACAACCCACCCAAATGCGAATCGCCTCATCGATTCCGGCAGGAATCGCGACTTTGGTGAAAACCCGGAAGCCGGATGAAAATCCACATAACCCATGAAGTACCAGGCACCGTTGCCTGGTGTGTCGAGATTCAACTCGATTCCACTTTGGCCGAAGAGGAGCCAGAACCCTTGGCTTCCGATTGGGATATGCGCTTCTGCACTGAGTCGATAACTGACAACCCAAAGGATCACACAAATAAGCAGCAATCCAGCCGACACCGCCACCGCCGCGTTCCACACCCACCTCAGCAATCGTCGCCGCCCGGCCATGCCGTCATTGTACCCCCCCTCCCCCTATACTTCCCACATGGCCGAACCCGCTCCACAATCGGCCGCGGAATCGTATCCCGCGGCCGAGTTCCACTCCATGGACCCCGCGGCCGTGCTGCGCGCGTTCCGGGAAGGGACGCGGGCCAATCTCGAATCCCGCTTCCGCCGGGGCAGCGCCGGGCACCTGCCGCGCTCGGGCACGCTCATGATGTCGGGCGACCTGCACGACAACGCCCTGCACCTGCGCAAACTCCTCAAGCTCGCCCGCCTCGAGGCCGGGGAGGATCGCCACCTGATCCTGCACGAGGTCATCCACGGGCCGCACCGCGTCAACGGGATGGACCTTTCGGTGCGGATGCTGGCGGAGGTGGCGCACCTCAAGTGCCGCTTTCCGGAGCAGGTGCACGTGATGATGGGCAACCATGAGCTGGCGCAGCTCAACAACGAGGGGATCCTGAAGGTCGGGGCCAACGTCGTCGAAGCCTTCGAGGACGGGGTGGACTTCATCTATGGTGAGGATGCGCCACCGGTGCGCGAGGCGATGCGGGGGTTTCTGCGCAGCCTGCTGCTGGCGGTGCGCTGCGAGAACGGCGTGATGTGCGCGCACAGCCTGCCGGGCAAGAGGCAGATGGCGCAATCGTTCGATCCGAGCGTGCTGGAGCGGCGGGTGACGGATGCCGACCTGGTGGGCCAGGGCAGCGCGCGGTCCCTGGTGTGGGGGCGAAGACACGATGACGAGCTGGCCGATGCGCTGGCAAGCGCGTGGGGCGTCAAGGTGTTCGTGCTCGGCCACCAGCCGGCGGACATGGGGTATGAGGTGGAGGGGCAGCGCATCGTCATTATCAACTCCGACCACGAGCACGGCATGGCCCTGCCGATCGAGCTGGATCAGGAATACGACCAGCACGCGATCACCGAGGCGCTGCTGCCGTTGGCGGCGGTGATCGCGTGAGGGGTGGCGCGTGGGTGTTTTCCTGACCCGTGATTCATCGTTTCAGCCTTGACAGCGACGCGTGCGCCATTAGGATCGAAGGTAAGCATCACCCTGTTCTGACGAAGAAAGCGAGGCGAGCGATGAACACGCGAACGATCTTCCGGAGCGTTCTGGGCACCTTGGTTCTGGTTGTTGCTGCCGCGGCCATGATCGCGGCCAACCATCAGCACAACCCCTGGGAAGGTGTGAACCGCGCGGTGTGCGCGATCATCCCCACTCAGGGCAACGAGGTGCGCGGATCGGTCGAGTTCACCCAGAACGGCGACAAGGTGCGCATCCACGCGCACGTGAGCGGGTTGAATCCGAACCAGAAGCACGCGATCCACATTCACGAGTTTGGCGACATCACCTGCGCCGACGGGCTGTGCGCCGGCGGACACTACAACCCGGAGAAGAAGCCCCACGGCCTGCCCCCCGCCGCGGAGCGCCACGCCGGTGATCTTGGC
>JBGTFI010000228.1:0-10787 GCA_041747335.1 Phycisphaeraceae bacterium
AGCGCCACGCTCATCGCCCCGGCAGGCGTCGACCCCGGGCGATTGCGCTTGCGGCGCGACGCGGTCACCGCGAAGGTCCAGGATGTAATCCGGGCCGGCCATCCGGATCGTTCATCGGCGACCATCCAGCCGCGCCTGTAGTCGGCCCCGGAATGCGCCCTCCCCAGCTACCCAACTGCTGGGGCACGCAGAGCCATTGCCCCAGCCACCCGATGTGGCGACGCCCGCCCACTCACCACCCAACCCACGACGCATCTCGCCTACACGTCGCCCGCTTCCTCGGCCTCAACTTCCGTCTCAGCCTTGAGCGCCTGGTCCAGCCCGCTGCTTTCGTAGATGCGCTGGCGGATCTCCTCCATCAGGTCGGGGTTTTCCTTGAGGAACTTCTTGACGTTCTCCCGGCCCTGGCCCAGGCGAACCTCCCCGAAGTTGAACCACGCCCCGCTCTTGGCGATCACTTTCGTCTCCACCCCCAGGTCCACCAGGTCGCCCGAGGCGCTGATCCCCTCATCGAACATGATGTCGAACTCCGCCTGGCGGAACGGCGGGGCGACCTTGTTCTTCACCACCCGCGCGCGTGTGCGGTTGCCGGTCGCCTGTTCACCTTCCTTGATCGAGCCGGTCCTGCGGATGTCGATGCGCACCGAAGCGTAGAACTTGAGCGCCCGTCCGCCGGGGGTCGTCTCGGGGTTGCCGAACATCACCCCGATTTTCTCGCGGATCTGGTTGATGAAGATGATCGTACACTTGCTCTTGCTGACCGCGCCGGTGAGCTTGCGCATGGCCTGGCTCATCAGCCTGGCCTGGAGTCCGACGTGCGAATCGCCCATTTCGCCCTCGATCTCCGCACGCGGGATGAGCGCCGCCACGGAGTCCACCACGATCACGTCCACGGCGTTGGACCGCACCAGCAGCTCGCAGATTTCGAGGGCCTGCTCGCCGGTATCCGGCTGGCTGACCAGGAGCTGCTCCAGATTCACCCCCAGGCGGCGGGTCCAGCTCGGGTCCAGGGCGTGTTCGGCGTCGATGAACGCGGCCACCCCCCCCGCCTTCTGCGCGCTGGCGATCACGTGCAGCGACAGCGTCGTCTTGCCAGAAGACTCCGGCCCGAAAACCTCCACAATCCGCCCCCGCGGAATCCCCCGCCCGCCCAGCGCCAGATCCAGGCTGATCGACCCCGTCGAAATGCTGGGGATCGCGGTGATCTTGTCCGAATCCAGACGCATGATCGAGCCTTTTCCGAAGGCCCGCTCGATCTGCCCCACCGCACGTTCCAGCGCCTGCGCTCGGCCGGTGTCTTCACCCGACCCGCCGGACGCCTCGCCACCCTTGGCTTTCGACCCTCTGGGTTTCTGATCCGCGGACGCTTGCGCCATGGCTGGCCTCCTGCGCGCCCCATCCCGACGGGATTCCCCGTTTTGGGGCGGCTGTTCCTCGATCACGACCGATGCGGCTTCCACCATAATCCAGCTCCTTGTGCTCGTCAACGTTCGGTTTCTGATAGGCTACTGTCTGTTCGGGTTCTGTCAAGGAGTTTCTTGAACAAATTGCGAAAAATCTTTCATTGGGGCGCTGGGCCTTGACTTCCCGCCCCGCGCGTGACATAGTTAGAGCGGTATGCGACACGACGCCCGGTTCTTTTTTGGTTGGTTCTACTTCCCCCCGCACTCCGCCGCGACGGGCTCGTGATCGGTACGTACGACCGGTAACCAGAGCATGACCCCGACGCGGCAAACGTCGGGGTTTTTTGTTTCCGATCTTTTCCGAAACCCATCGGGAAACACCCGACGAAACCGCCAACCCGACACAGGAGTCACCCGCCATGATCGTGGTCATGCAACCCAAGGCAACCCCCCAGCAGGTGGAGCAGGTCAAGATGACAATCCGCGAAATGGGCCTGAAAGACCACGTGATCGTGGGAACGGACCTCACCGTCGTGGCCGTGATCGGCGACGACCGCAAGAAGGACAAGGGTGGGCTGGAACAACTCCCCGGCGTCGATCGCGTCGTCCCCATCCTCCACCCTTACAAGATGGCCGCCCGAGAGCTCAAGAAGGATCGCACCCGCGTCCGCCTGAGCGACGAGTGCGTCTTCGGCGGCCGGGCGGTGCCGGTCATCGCCGGCCCGTGCTCTGTGGAGTCGGCGGACAACATCCTCGAATCCGCCCGCGCCGCACGCAAGGCCGGCGCCCACGCCCTGCGCGGCGGAGCCTTCAAGCCCCGCACCAACCCCTACGCCTTCCAGGGCCACGGGGAAGACGGCCTGAAGATGCTCGCCGATGCCCGCGCCGAGACCGGGCTGGCGATCGTCACCGAAGTCCTCACCCCCTCGGAGGTGGATGTCGTCAGCCGGTACGCCGACTGCCTCCAGATCGGAACCCGAAACTGCCAGAACTTCAAGCTCCTCGAGGCCTGCGGCCGGCAACCCAAGCCCGTCCTCCTCAAACGCGGCATGGCCATGACCCTCGATGAATACCTCCAGGCCACCGAATACATCCTGGCGGCCGGAAACTCCAACGTCATCCTCTGCGAGCGCGGCATCCGCACCTTCGAGGACCACACTCGCAACACCCTCTCGCTCTCGGTCGTCCCGGAGCTTCACTTCCGCACCCACCTGCCGGTGGTCGTCGATCCCTCCCACGGCACCGGCCACTCCCGACTGGTCCCGGATATGGCCCGCGCCGCGGTCGCCGCCGGTTGTGATGGGCTGGCGATCGAAATGCACATCGACCCCCAGCACGCCATGACGGACGGCGCCCAGTCGATCACTCCCCAGGTGCTCGAAGAGCTGATGGTGTCTTTGCGCAGAATCGCGGCCGCGGTAGACCGGGAGATCGTGACGACCGGGGCGCGTGAGGGGGTGGGGGTGTGAAGTAGTTCTTCTCCCATTCGGCAAAGTCGGCTATCATGTCTTGAGTCCCGCGCGTTGCGCCCTCACCGCGCCTCAGGACGTTATCATGCGCTTTCGTTACTACTGTCTCATTCTGCTCGCGGTCGTTGCGGCCCCCTCTGTTTTTCATCTGCTGTGGAACTGGCGCTCAGTTGAGGAAGTGCCGGGCATTCCGGCCACGGCGATGGTACGTTCCCCTGATCGGGGGATACTTAAGTATCCCCTGACGCTTCCGGCGGATGAGCCGGCGCGAGGCGAGGAGATCAGGGCGTTTCTCCAGGATGTTCTTTCCGAGCCGTCGGTGGGGCGCTCCCCGATGATTTCATTTGAGTTTCCGATCACCTCGCCGGCGGAAGAGAGTCATCCGGGATTGGTCATCGCACGTTCCGTGCTTATCTCGTCGAACAAGATGTTCGTAGAGCGCGTGGAGGGCGACCGTTACCAACTGATGCACCTGGACCTTGACGATCGGCCCGTGGTACGCGAAGGACCTACGGATTCGTACGCGAAACTGCTTGACGCGATCGTGCGGGACATCGCCTTTGCGCTGTACCTCCGCGATTGCACGCTCGCCCCCGACTCCGTGGCAGTTGTGCCGAAGCCGGATTGAGGATTCGAATCGCATCACCGAGCTACCGAGGGCCACATGAGAGCGATTGTATTCTTCACTTTATTGGCAATGAATGCCTGTACCAGCGTGGCGGATGCGCCGAACATCCCGCGCTACGATACGATCATAGTACACATGTCTGGGACCGTGTCCGGTGCATCGACCACGCTTCCCCCCGAGTTCGCCACGCGGCTGGACCGATTCTTACGCTCCCTTGACTCGCAGTGGCAAGATGTATGGGGCACCCATCCCGGCCGGAAATACACCGTCACTTACTTCGGCGATGGAGAACGCAAGGCGACATACTGGATTGGGGAGAACTGGATCTCGAGCAAGGATGCCAGTCGCACTCTGACCGTGCCGGAAAAGGCATAATTGGATTCCATCCTAGATGAGGTCCGCGCATTTGAGATCCACACTGACTGACACAACCCCCCGCGTCCCATTTCTCCAACATACAACCCCGCGCTTCTCGAACGCGGGGTTGTGTGGTGTCAAAGCTGGACCGACTGGATTCACCAGCGGTCGCGGCCTCCGCCGCGGCCGCCACCTTCGCGAGCGGCGGGGCGACAAACTTTCTACGACGATTCGCAGTTATCCCGAAATCCCAAGTCACCGCCGGGGATATGATGCAGGGCCCGGCACTTTACCCCACTTCCGGCCTATCATTATCCCCACGTGCCTTCTCCCGTTCATTGCAGCGCTTGTCCTGCAGCCGGTACGCCGGACACGTTGCCCGGCGAATGGTCGTGCGGGGTTACACATCACGCCGGATGATCGAGGACGCTACGATAGGGACGACCAAGCCTCGCCACGCGCGATCGTGAGGCTAACCGCCGGGCACGGTGCCCAGCTACCGGCCTATCATACCCCCCATGTTTCTTCTCCCGTTCATTGCAGCGCTTGTCCTGCAGCTCCCCCACCCCTACCTCATCGTCGCCGTCGAGCAGGCCCAAGCCCGTGTCGTCATCCTTGACGCCGAAACCGACTGGTCGCTTCCTCAGGCCGTGGTCTGGTCGTGGGCGGCTGGGGCGGACCCGGCTGTGAATCCCGCGCATGTCGCGTGGTTCAACCATCCGACGGATGCGAAGGGGTACGACGATGGCCGGCGGATGCTGGTGAGCGCTTCCGGCGGAGGCGTCGCCCTCATTGATGTGCCTTCGCGCAGCGCGATCTTCTACGTCCATGTCGGGGGGAACACCCACTCGATCGACCTGCTGCCCGATGGGTCGATCGTCAGCGCCTCGAGCACCGGCGACTCCATCACACTCATCCGCCGAACGGATGACGCCGTGCAAGACCCCGCCCACCCCGACCGCGTGGACTATCCCCTTTCCGATGCGCACGGGCTGCACTGGGATGATGCGCGCAAGCTCCTCTGGGCGCTGGGCGGCAAACAGATGAAGGCCTACGCGCTGGGGAAGGACGACGCTGGCCGGCCGATCTTGGCCGAGCTCGAAACGATCGATCTGCCCGACACCCCGCAAAGCCGGCGCTACCCGCGCCACGGCGGTCACGACCTCTCCCCCGTCCCCGGAAGGGATGAACTGTTTGTCACCGACATGGACCACCTCTGGGTGTTCGACTGCGAAACCAGAGCGTTTCGGCCGTTCGAGCCGCTGCACGAAGCGCGGTCGGTCAAGTCGATCGACCAGGCGCGGGCGGACGGGCCGGTGCTGCTGATGCAGGCCACGGAAAGCTGGTGGTCGGACACGGTGATCCAGCTTCAGCCGGACGGCCGCCGGACGCTGCCTGGGGGTCGGTTCTACAAGGCCCGGTGGTGGGATTTCCCGCTGGGGGAATAAGAAGGGGGAGGGGGGGAATGCCGACGGCTGGATTCGAACCAGCGACCCAGGGCTTATGAATCCCTTGCTCTGGCCAGCTGAGCTACGTCGGCGGGTGGGTATCCGGGGTGGGTATCCGAGGGTGAGTGTAGCCGGTTGGCGCGGGCGATCAAGCGGCGGTCGGGACGGAAAGACCCCCGCACAATCGATACAACCGTCATCAGGTGGCGTCGATCGGCGGGGGTAGCCTGTTATTCGTGCAGGCGTGGGGCCGGGGGGTCGATGTACGACAATCAGCGGCGATTGCGCGCCGCTCGGGAGCCTCTGAATGGCCGATGATGTCGTACGACTGATCTGCCCGAACCTCAAGTGCCGCACGGTGCTCTCCGTGCCGGGACACGCGCGGGGCAAGACCGTCCGATGCCGCGGCTGCGGGGCGCGCATCCGGATTCCGCGGCTGAGCGCGCCCAAATCCGTGCCCGTGCCCCCTTCGGCGGCCGCACCCGCATCGGGAGCGCCCAACGAACAGCCCCAGGGTTGATACGATCACCGTTCACCGGACAGTCGAGTTGAACGATCGGTAGGATCGCGCTAAGGCGCATTTCGCCGGGCGGTGGGGGCGTCCGGACCGCTGCCTTCGTTCTCGGCTTTGGCCAGGGCATCGAGGGCGGAGATCGGGTCTTCGAGGTCGGCGGTGGAGGCGTGGTCGTGTTCTGCCTGTTCGCCGGTCAGGGTGGCGTCGTGGGGGTCCGCCAGGCCGAGGGAAGATCCCTGCCCGCCGCCGTTGGTTCTTCGGCTGGGGAGCATGGTCTTGACCGGATCGATCGATCGAGGTTGACCGTTGATGACGACGGTGAAGACGACCGGTCCGATGACGATCTCATCTCCGGGTGCGAGCGCCACCTCGGTGACGCGGTTAGAATTGTGGAACGTCCCGTTGCTGGAGCCCAGGTCGCGCAGGAGGACTTTTCCGTCGCCGACGCGGACTTCGCAGTGCTTGCGTGAGACGCTCGAGAGCGGCACGCGCAGGTCGCAGTGGTTGGTCCTGCCGATCAGCACCCGCTCCTTGTCGATCGGAAACTCCCGGCGCGAACCATCGGCTTTGAACATGACCAGTGATACATCCATTCGATTGCCTTTGCGAGCGGAGAAGGGCGACCCTGCGGTTGCGCAGTTTAACGTCCGGCGTGCGGAGCTTCAAGCTCTGATTGCCGTCGAATCCGCGGCCGTCGAGGGTTTGTACGTCCACGTGCCGTTCTGCGTTCACAAGTGCCACTACTGCGATTTCTACAGCATCGTGGAGCACCCGGATCGGCTGGACGCGAGGCAGATCGCTCTGACGGACCGGTTGATTGAGGAATCGACTGTATTATTCGCCGGGCGCGAGACTAATATCAAGACCATCTTCCTTGGGGGAGGCACGCCGACGCTCCTGGCGGCAGGTCTGTGGGGACGGTTGCTCGGGGCCTGGCGGGAGTTGGGCGTGCTGCGCGGGGTGCGGGAGTTCACCGTCGAGGCGAACCCTGAGACGGTCACGCCGGAGCTTTGCGAGATTCTGGCGGGTGGGGGCGTCAACCGCATGAGCATGGGGGCACAGACGTTTCAATCCCCGTTGCTGAAGGTGCTCGAGCGTTGGCACGATCCGGCGAGCGTCGGGAGGGCGTTTGGGTATGCCCGCGCCGCGGGGATCGGGAACCTGAACCTCGATCTCATCTTCGCCATCCCGGGGCAGACCTTCGAGACGCTGAGTCTGGACCTGGAGGCCGCGCTGGAGCTAAGCTCGGACCATATCAGTTGTTACAATCTTACGTATGAGCCGAACACCGCGATGACGCAGCGTCTCAAGGCCGGTGAGTTCAGGAGGCTCGATGAATCGCTCGAGCGCGAGATGTTCGAGCGGGTGATGGAAACCCTTGCCGGGGCGGGGTTTGAGCACTACGAGATCAGCAACTGGGCGAGGATGGGCCCCGGGCAGCCCGCAGGCGGGTTCGGGGGGGAACTTTCCGGCCTACCCCCGGGCCACCGGCGTTGCGAGCACAACCTGCTGTACTGGCGAAACGGGAACTGGGTGGGGATCGGACCTTCCGCTGCCAGCCACTATCGGGGCAGGCGATGGAAAAACGCGCCCCACCTGGGCAGATACCTCGACAGCCCGGAAGGTCCGCCGATCACGGACTTCGAGCATCTTGACGCTCCCCGGCGGGTGGGCGAGCAACTCATGATGGGGCTGCGACTTCGTGAGGGGGTGAGTGTGGAGTGGGTCGAGGCGGTGCTTGGGCCTGAGGATGTGCGCCGGGGAGAGATCGCATACTGCGAGCGGATCGGGGTGCTGGAACGGTCGGAGGGGCGACTGAGGCTCAGCCGGGCGGGATTGTTCGTGGCGGACAGCGTGTTGGCGAGATTGCTGTAGAGGGTATTTCGAGGCCTGCGGAAGGACTGCCTGAGTCTCCTCTTCGGGTACGGGAGTGGCGTAGAATCCGATGAACCGCGAATCGACCGTTCGTTCACCCATGCCCCGATTCTTCTACAACCTCGGCAGGATGGCCGGCCCGAAGGTGCGTAAAGGCAAGTGGTTGCTCAGCTCGCTCACCGGTAGCGAGCTCGAGGCGATCGACGCGGAGTACGAAGTGGGCAGGGATCTGGCCGAGGAAGTCCGCCGGCAGACGGAGCTTGATCCCAGCCCGGCCATGGCCCGGTGGCTGGGCGATTTGGGCGAGCGGTTGACCGAGTGCGTGAAGAACAAGTCACGGAGGTTTCAGTTTGAGGCGGTTCTTGAAGAGCAACCCAACGCCTTTGCGCTTCCGGGAGGGTTTATCTTTATCAGTCGGGCGCTGGTGGACCTGTGCGAGGCCGACCCGCAAGAGGTCGGCTTCGTCCTTGCGCACGAGATGGCGCACGTGATCCGCGGACACGCCATTGACCGGGTCATCAGCGACAGCGCGATCGCGGCGGCGGCCAGGACCACGCCGGTGCGGGGCATGCTCGGGGGATGGCTTCGCGGGGTGGGAATGAAGTTTGTGCGGAGCGCCTATTCCCAAGCGCGGGAGTTCGAAGCCGATGCGCTCGGCGCGAGACTCACACACGCCGCCGACTTTGACCCGTGCGCGGCGCTGCGGTTGCTCGGCCGGCTGGAGAAGCTGCATCACGGCGCGGCCGACGTTCCCCTGGCGGAGTACTTCGCGTCTCACCCGCCCCCGGGGGAGAGGATTGAGAGATTGAAACGGTTGATCGGGAGCGCGTGAAAGGATCGGAGGTCGGGTGCCATGCCCTCGTCCTCGTGGGCATCTGGCATCCAGCCTGTGGCACGGTCGCCGCGGCGACCCACAGCCACGCGGTGTCCGGTCCCGTCCCGGTTCACCGTTCCCGGTAGACGATTCTGCCCTGGGTGAGGTCGTAAGGGGAGAGTTCGACGCGGACGCGGTCGCCCTCGACGATGCGGATGTGGTACTTGCGCATCTTCCCGGAGAGGTAGACGATCACTTCACGGGCCGGCTCATCGAGCTGGACCTTGAACATGGCGTTGGGCAGCGTCTTGGTGACGGTGCCCTGAACTTCAATGCCTTCTTCTTTCGACAAACGATCGTTCCTGTCATCAACCCGGCCTCCGCATGACTTCGGAGCGCCTTCGAAGGACACCCGGCCGGACACCCGACGGGCGACAAAACATTACACCCGACCGGGAGCGATCCGGCAAGTCGGGACGGCGGGGGGAGGGAAGTGGGGGTGCATGACATCCCGGGCGAGGCCCGGATGCGCCGCGTTGGGTGCCATGCCCTCGCGAAGCGTGGGCATGTAGCCCCCCCATTCGCCCCAAACGATGCCAACTTGAAATCCTCCGCTCCTTCGTCATATCGAACGGCCCCATGGCCACGAGGACGAGGCCATGGCACCCGCGCGCCGATCCCCCCTCCCCCCGAAGTAGATCCACACCGCCGCCGTCGCCGCGCCGACCGTGTTCGCCACCAGATCCCACCCTGTGTTCTCGTATCCGCCGACGTTGGTGTCGGTGACGCGCGTCGCGGCGAACTCGACGACTTCGTTAAGCGCCCCGAAGCCCAACCCCGCCGCGGCGATCAGGATCATCCGGCCGGCCGTGGGCGTCAGCGGCCCGACCGAACCGCACAGCCCCTGCCAGCACACCCACGTCGTCACGCCGAAGCCGTAGGCATGGACGATATGGTCATACTTGAGCAACCCCGGGATCAGCCACCAGCTATACAACACGCGGATTTCGCCATCGATCGGCCAGCTCTCGGGCACGGGCACGAGTCCCCCCGCCATGTGCAGCGCCCCCCAGATCGCCAGACACCACAGCGCCCCGGCGGACAGCCCCACCCGAAAGTGAACCGCCAGCACCACACCGATCAGCACGAACATCACCACGATGTAGAAGATGAACTCGGTGTTGCCCGTGGCCAGCGCGGCGATGGTGGCGGCCAGCAGGTACGCGGCGGTGAAGCCGCCCGCGGCGAGGATCGATCTTGTAAGGCGAGGGCGGGTCATGGCGATGGGCGAGAACGCTACACTATCCTGTCGCCTGGAGTTTACCCGAACCCCGCGCCGGAGAACCACGCCATGATCCGACCCCGCCAGACGATTCTCTTCCAGGGCGACTCGATCACGGATGCCGGCCGAAACCGCTCGGTGACCGCGCCCAACGAGGCGGCCGGTTTCGGGCAGGGGTACCCGTTCCTGATCGCCGCCTACCTGCGCGCCATCCACGCGGGGTATGACCTCAAGTTCTACAACCGCGGCATCAGCGGCAACCGCGTGCCGGATCTCGATGCCCGCTGGCAGGCCGACTGTTTTGATCTGAAGCCGGACATCCTGAGCATCCTCATCGGGGTCAACGACATCTGGCACAAACTCAACGGAAACTTCGCCGGCACGGTGCGCGATTATGAGGAGGGCTACCACAACCTGCTCGACCGCACGCGGCGGGAGCTGCCCAACGTCAAGCTGGTGATCTGCGAGCCGTTCGTGCTGCGCACCGGCGCGGTGAACGAGAAGTGGTTCCCGGAGTTCGATGAGCGCCGCGCGGTGGCGAAGAAGCAGGCCCAGACGTTCGGCGCGACGTGGGTGGCGTTTCAGGATATGTTCGATCTCGCGGTGCAGGAGGCCGCCCCGGCCTACTGGGCGCACGACGGCGTCCACCCGACGATGGCCGGCCACGCGAAGATGGCGATCGCGTGGCTGGAGGCGGTGGAGGAGGAGTAGAAGTTAGGCCGTCGCTTTTCCCTACCCCTCAAACAACCCCGCCTCATCCCGCTCCTCCCCCGCCCACCTCACCCCAAGATGCTCGGCCGCGAGCCTCGTAAGCTGCCGGCCTTTTCTCGTGCGGGCGAGGAAGCCCAGTTGCAGCAGGTACGGTTCGACCATGTCCTCGAGGGTGGTGGCGTCTTCGCCGAGGGTGGCGGCGACGGCTTCCAGGCCGACCGGGCCGCACTGGTAGATGTCCGCGATGGTGCGCAGATATTTGCGGTCGAGGTCGTCCAGGCCCAGC
>JBGTFI010000229.1:0-7655 GCA_041747335.1 Phycisphaeraceae bacterium
TGGCGACGACGCTGGGGGCGCTGGTGCTGCTGATCGTGGCGGGCGCGGCGGTGTGGGTCGGGTCCGGCCCGTGGGCGATGCGTATATGGAACCTCGCGCTGGTGGTGCTGTTGGCCGTGCTGGTGGGGTTCGCCCTCGCGGCGTGGCGGGAGGTTCGTCGTGAGCCCCCGCCGGAGGATGTCGATGTGGTTCCTGCGGGTCAGAAGATCCCCTATTCCTGGTACCACGATGATCCGCCGGACGTGCGGCTGGAGCGCGAGATCGCGGCGAAGCAGGCCAGGCTCCAGGCCGAGCAGCGCGAACTCGAAGCCATGCGCGAGGAGCTCGAGAAAAAGCGGCGAGAGGAAGGGGGGTATAATGAGGGGTGAAATGACGAATGCACGAATGCCGAACATGAGGGACGGGCGTGGGCATGTACATCCTTTTTCGTCATTCAATCGGAACCATCGCATGACCTGCCCCCTCGCACGCCGTATCGTCCTGATCCTTCTTCTCCTGGCCTCTCCCGCCCTGGCGCTGGATGATGCGCACTGGCATCGGGGGGTGAAGTCGATCGAGCGGGGCATTGCTTACCTGCGCACGACGCAGAACGCCGACGGGTCATGGTCGCCCCAGCCCGGCGGGCCGGCGGTCACGGCCATGATCGTCGCGGCGATGCTCGATCAGCCGGACATCAGCCCGGAGGATCCGCAGGTCGCCAAAGCGATCGACTACATCCTCGCGCGGCAGAAGCCCGATGGGTCGATCCACGATGGGATTCTCGACAACTACAACACCTCGATCTGCCTGATGGCGCTGGCGCGGGTGAACTATCGGCCGGACGTGGCCGAGGCGATCCGCCGGGCGCAGAGGTTTCTCAAGGGCATCCAATGGGTCGATCAGGAAGACCCGCAGGGCAGACCGATCGACGCCGCGCACCCATTTTACGGCGGGGTGGGGTACGGGAGCCACGGCCGGCCTGACCTCTCGAACACGCAGATGATGCTTGAGGCGCTTCACCAGTCGGGCATTGACTGCAACGATCCGGCGTTTACGCGGGCGATGGTGTTCATCACCCGCTGCCAGGGCACGGCCGGGAACGACCTGTTCGCCGATGAGATTGTTCGCGACGGCGGGTTCATCTACGCCACAAGCATCGACAAGGACCACATCGGCGTTCCGCAGTCGATGGCCAGTCCGGAGCTGAAGGATGAGGCGCTGGCGGGGCGGGCTGTGTCGGGGCTGAGGACGTATGGGTCGATGACCTACGCGGGGTTCAAGAGCTACCTGTACGCGAACCTGGATCGAGATGATCCGCGTGTGGTCGATGCGCTGCATTGGATTCGCGCCAACTACGCGCTGGATCGCAATCCGGGGATGCCCGATCCGATCGCCCGCCAAGGGCACTTTTATTATCTGACGACCTTCGCCAAGGCGCTCGATGCGTGGCGGGCGAGCACGATCACGACGGCGGACGGCCAGGTGCGCGACTGGGCCAACGACCTTGTAGCGCAGCTCGCGGTGCTGCAGCAAGAGGACGGTTCGTGGGTCAACGACCAGGACCGGTGGATGGAGGGGGATAAGAACCTGACGACGGCGTACGCGCTGACGGCGCTGAACGCGGTGATCCGATAGTCCCCCGGCCCATTGATTCGTGACAATTCAGAAATGGCTAGGGCCGGAGTTGAACCGGCGACACCGGCATTTTCAGTGCCGTGCTCTACCAACTGAGCTACCTAGCCAAACACAGTCCCAGATTGGACTTATTGCTGGTTTGGTCCGCGGCGACCTGGGCGGACGGGCCTCGGTCGCCGTGGAGAGGGGATCATATCACGGGTAGGGCGGATGGCAAGGGGCGGGTTTTGCGCTACAATACTTTTCAATCTGATCAAGAGTTCTTCATAAGAGGTCAGGCCCGCGCATGAGAGAAACTCGCTATCGCCGCTGGACGTTCTTGGTCGCCGCGTGCCTGATTGTCGCGGCGGGCCTGTCGACCGCGTGGACGAGGGCCCAGGCGCCCGCGGATCACCCATCGCTGCGATTCAGCAGGGACGTTCGGCCGATTCTGGAATCGCGGTGCGCCTCGTGTCACGCGGGGACCAACCGCAAGGGCGGGTTTTCGCTCGAAACCCGCGAGAGCCTGCTCCAGGGCGGCAGGCACGGACCTGCGGCCGTACCGGGGGACGCGACGGGGAGTCTGCTCATGCAGCTTGTCACCGCGGAGCACGAGGACGACCGCATGCCCGCTGACGGCCCGGCGCTTTCTGAAACGCAGGTGGCGCTGCTGCGGATGTGGATCGAGCAGGGGCTGCCGTGGGATGAGGACTTCCGCTTCGGGGAGGATGCGTGGCAGCCGCCGCTGCTTCCGCGCGAAGTACAGCCCCCGGACGATGCTGGTGCGGCGCTCTCGAACCCCATCGACCTGTTCCTGGCGCCGTACCTGGCGGAGCGGGGCGTGGAGACCTTGGAAGTCGTAGACGATCGCCTCTTCGCCCGGCGGGTGACGCTGGATCTGATCGGTCTGCTTCCCACACCGGAGCAGTTGGAGGCGTTCCTGGCCGACACCGCGCCGGACAAGCGTGAGCGACTGGTTCGGGCGCTGCTGGCGGATCGCCACGCGTACGCCATCCACTGGATGACGTTCTGGAACGACGCCCTGCGCAACGCCTACCGCGGGACGGGGTTCATCGACGGCGGGCGGATGCAGATCACCCCTTGGCTGTACCAATCCCTGCACGAGAACAAGCCGTACGACCGTTTCGTGCGGGAGCTGGTGAACCCCGTGCCGGGTTCGGAGGGTTTCATCAAGGGCATCGTCTGGCGCGGGGTGGTCAACGCCAGCCAGACGCCTCAGATGCAGGCCTCGCAGAACATCGGGCAGGTGTTCATGGGGGTGAATCTCAAGTGCGCTTCCTGCCATGACAGCTTCATCAACCACTGGAAGCTGGCGGATGCTTACGCGCTGGCGGCGGTGTTCGCGCAGGAGACGCTCGAGCTTAACCGGTGTGACAAACCGCTGGGAGAATACGCCGTGCCGGGGTTCATCTATCCGGAGCTTGGGACGATCGATCCCTCGGTCGGCCGGGAGGAGCGGATCGAGAAGCTGGCGGAGATTCTCACCGGGCAGGACAACGGCCGGCTGGCGCGGACGATGGTGAACCGCCTCTGGGCGCACTTTTTCGGGATCGGTCTGGTCGAACCGGTGGACGAGATGGACCATGAGCCCTGGCACGCGGACCTGCTGGATTATCTGGCCTGGGACTTTCAGCAAAACGGGTATGACCTCAAGCGAACGATGGCGCTCATCACCACCAGCAGGGCGTACCAGATGCGCAGCGCCCCCGCGCCCGCGCCGGGCGAGAAGGAGTTCACCTTCAACGGGCCGGTGGTGCGGCGGATGACAGCCGAGCAGTTCGTGGACGCGGTGGCGATGGTGACGGATGTCTGGCCGGCGGCGATGCACGCGCCGCTGGGGGAGGAGGTCGCGGCAGCGAACGGGGTGCGGGTCCGCGCGGCTCTGGTACACGATGATGAGCTGATGCGAGCGCTGGGCAGGCCGAATCGCGAGCAGGTGGTGACGCGGCGCGAGTCGATCGCCACGACGCTCGAAGCGCTCGAGCTGACCAACGGTGAAATCCTCTACAGCCGCCTCATGCAGGGGGCGACGAAGTGGCTGGAAAAGGATTTGTCGCCTGCCCGGCTCGTCGAGGGGGTGTTCCTGACCACTCTGGGGCGAAAGCCAAATCACGATGAGCGTGACGCGGCGCTGGAGGTGGTCGGTTCGCCGGCGACGGTCGAGGGTCTTGCGGACCTGCTGTGGATCATCGCGATGATGCCGGAGTTTCAGTTGATTCACTGATGATCGCGAAGGTGAGTGACAGTGGGGCGGGCGTCTCGCCCGCCGAAGATCGTGTGAATTACTGAAGGTCACATGCCCACGAGGACGAGGGCATGGCACCCGCTAAGATTGTGCTGAGGTGAATCCAATGAGTCGATCGAACACAGCCACCCGGCGGGACTTCCTCAAGACCGCTTCCGCCGCGACGCTCGCGGCCCTGGCCTCGGGCGCGCCGCGCGTGGGCATGGCCCAGACGGAGCAGCCGGACCGGCAGTTCATGCCCACGGCCGACAGCGTCATCATCCTCTGGATGGGCGGGGGGATGGCGCACACCGAGACGTTCGACCCCAAGCGCTACACGCCGTTTGAGCCGGGCGTGCTCTCGGAGAAGGTGCTGAGCACCTTCCCCGCGATCGACACGGCCGTCGACCCCATCAAGTTCTCGAAAGGGCTGGAGCGGATCGGGTCGGTGATGGATCGCGGGACGCTGATCCGCACGCACATCGGGGCCGACCTGGGGTTCATCCTGCACTCGCGACATCAGTATCACTGGCACACGGGGTATGAGCCGCCGCTGACGGTGGCGGCGCCGCACCTGGGGGCGTGGATCGCGCACATTCTTGGGCCGAGGAACCCGGCGGTGCCGGCGTTCATCGACATCGGGCAGCGGTACGAGGGCAACGGCGAGGCGGAGGAGCTCAAGGCGTTCCAGACCGCGGGTTTTCTGGGCAGCGAGTTCGGGCCGTTCCGTGTGCCCGAGCCGGCGCAGGCGATGCGGGCCGTCCAGCCGCCGCCGGGGATGAGCCTGTCGCGCTTCCAGAACCGGCAGAGGGCGTTTGAGCGTTTCGCGGCGGCAAGCTCCATCGCCGAGTACGGCAGCGATTACCAGAAGCAGTCGCTGCTGCGATCGCTGGATAACGCGTACCGCCTGCTCAACTCGCCCGCGGCCGGCGCCTTTGACCTGTCTCTCGAACCGAGAGCCTCGTACGACATCTACAACACGGGACGGTTCGGCCTGGGGTGTCTGCTGGCGCGGCGGCTGGTCGAGGCAGGGGCGCGGTTCATCGAGGTGACGACCGAGTACGTGCCGTTCCTCGGATGGGACACGCACGACAACGGGCACACGCGCCTGGTGGAGATGAAGCGGCAGATCGATGCGCCGATCGCGCAGCTCGTGCTGGACCTCGAAGCGCGGGGGCTGCTCGACCGCACGCTGATCGTGCTCGCCAGCGAGTTCAGCCGCGATGCGCTGATCGAGGGCAAGCCCGACAACAAGGTCAAGGACCAGGTTGAGCAGCCGGCGGTGATCGACGACCTCAAGTTCTACGGGATGCACCGCCACTTCACGAGCGCGGGGTGCGCGCTGATGTTCGGCGGCGGGGCGAAGAAGGGACACCTGCACGGCGTGACGGCTGACGAGCGACCCTGCACGACGCTGCGCGATCCCGTGACGGTGATGGATCTGCACGCGACGATCTTCCACGTGCTTGGCATCTCACCGCGCTACAACGTGGAGATCGAGAAGCGCCCGTTCTACGTGACCAAGGACGGGCTGGGAACACCGGTGATGGAGCTGCTGGGGTGAGGGGGGCGTGACTGCACAGGCGGGTACAGATTTCGGGTGCCATGGCCTCGTCCTCGTGGCCATGCGGCGTCCGAAGGGAAGAAGTGTTCAGGGCCACTGAGATCGACAACCTGTAATCCTTGGCGGGTCAGTGTTCCGGGGGGCCACATGCCCAGGCTTCGCGAGGGCATGGCACCCACGTTCGCGTCCAAGCTGCTATCCTGTGAGTCACTCGTCCCGCGCCGCGCGGCGCTGTGCCCATCCCGGAGGTTCTTCGGCATGTTTCGTATTCGCAGCATTTGGACCGGGGCGCTTTGTCTTTTCGCATGGGCCGGCCTCTTGGGGTGTGAGGGCTTTGGTCGATCGTCCGATGCGGCTTCACCATTCCTCTGGCGCGATCAGCCCGGTTCGCAAATTGACCTTCTTCATCAGGGTCGGCCGCTCTTGAGGTACCTGTACGCCTTTGACGATTCCACGCCCGAGCGCCGGGAGGCGACCTACAAGCCGTACCACCATGTCCTGGACCCGGCCGGGCGCAGGACGATTACCAAAGGCCCCGGGGGGTTGTACACGCACCATCGCGGGCTGATGATCGGGTGGATGCGCCTCACTTGGGCGGGCAAAGAGTACGACTTCTGGACGATGGGGCGCGGCGATGCGCAGATTCACCGGGCGTTCCTCGAGCAGACGGCGCTTCCGGATCGGGCGACCGCCGCCTCGCGCATTGACTGGGTGACCGCTGACGGGATGATGCTGATCGAGGAGACGCGCAGCGTCACCGTACATGCGCCGGATGAGCGGGCCTACTTCACCGCCGACTTCGTGATCGACCTCAAGGCTGTGAACGGACCGGTTGACCTGAACGGCGATCCTGAACACGCCGGCTTCCAGTTCCGCCCGACCCAGGATGTCGCCGAGCAGACGCAGGACGGCCGGGGACGCGCGCACTACACGTTTCACCGAGAAGACATCGACCCGCAGGTGCATCAGAACCTGCCGTGGGCGGTGGCGACCTACGACTTTGAAGGCAGGACGTATCACGTCCAGCACATGACGCACCCGGACGATCCCAGGCCGTGGGTTTACTCGGCCTACCGCGATTACGGGCGATTCGGTTCCTACTTCAAGCGGACGATTCCCAATGGCGAGACGCTGCGTCTGCGGTATCGCATCCGCGTGGTCGAGGGCGAAGCGCCGACGCGCGACCAGTGGCAGGGGGCGTATGAGGCGTATGTGACCGAGGAGTGACCTGGGCAGTGGGGCGGGCGTCTCGCCCGCCCTGGCCGCGAAGCCGAGAACGCCCTTCAGGATGAGCGCCGCATGGTGTTGCCTGGTCAGGCCTTTGGCCTGAAGGCGGGCGGGACGCCCGCCCCACTGACATTCGTGTCCTCTTGAGCATGAATTACGAAGTCCTGGTCGTCGGCGGCGGGATCATCGGGCTGGCGACGGCCTGGCGGATTCTCGTCACCCGGCCGCAGACGAAACTCGTCGTGCTCGAGAAGGAGGACGAGCTGGCGAAGCATCAATCCGGACGCAATTCGGGGGTGCTTCATTCGGGCATCTACTATCGGCCGGGCACGCTCAAGGCGACCAACTGCCGTCAGGGCCGCAAGTTTCTGATCGAGTTCTGCCGGAAGTTCGACATTCCTCATGAAGTGTGCGGGAAGGTGATCGTCGCCGTGAGGGATTCCGAGCGCGATGCGCTGGAGCAGTTGCGGACGCGCGCCCGGACCAACGGCGTGCCCGCGGAGCTGATCGACGCCGATCGCCTGCGCGAGCTTGAGCCGCACGTGCGCGGGGTCGCGGCGCTGCACGTGCCCGACGCGGGGATCGTCGACTTTCGCGCCGTCTGCAAGCGCCTGGCCAGGCAGATCGAGAAGGGGGGCGGAGAGATCCGGTTGAACACGCGGGTCGAGAGCATCAAGCCTCTGGAGGATGCCGCGATCGTCGCCACGCAGGATTCCGCCCTGGAGGTGAAACTCGTCATCAACTGCGCGGGGCTTTACAGCGACCGCATCGCCCGCGCCGCGGGAATGAGGCCGGACGTGCGGATCATCCCCTTCCGGGGCGAGTTCTACACGCTCAGCTACGACAAGCGCGAGTTGTGCCGCAACCTGATCTACCCGGTGCCGGATCCGCGGTTTCCCTTTCTGGGCGTTCACCTGACGCGCACGATCCAGGGGCCGATCGAGTGCGGGCCCAACGCGGTGCTGGCGACGGCGCGGGAGGGGTATCGAAAGCTCGACATTCGGCCGCGCGATCTCTTGGAGACGA
>JBGTFI010000230.1:0-5180 GCA_041747335.1 Phycisphaeraceae bacterium
GTCACGTGCATCCCCAGGATCTCCCAGAGGGTCTCGACGATGTCGATAGCCTCCCGGCTGGTCTCGGGGGTCGGGGTGACGACGCACGGGCGGCCGCGGAAGAGGTCGGCCCTGGCGTGTTCCGGGCCGTGGCGCTCGCTCCCGGCCATCGGGTGCGAGCCGACGAACCGGTCCGGCATCGTCAGCGTCCCGGCGGCGCGGGCGCAGACCTCCCCCTTGGCCGACCCGACATCGGTGATGACCATTTCGGGGTGCTGAACTTTCGCCAGCTTCTCCAGGCATTCCGCGAACACCCCCAGCGGGGTGGCAAGGATGACGAGCTGGCTCTGGGCGGCGGCGGATTCGAGGTCGTCCGACAGCTCGTCGATGCAGCCAAGCTCCCGGGCGCGTTCGAGGGTCTCCCGCCGCCGGCCGACACCGATGATTGCGCCCGGGACGTTGGCGGCTTTGAGGCCCAGGCCGATGCTCCCCCCCAGCAGTCCGACGCCGACGATGGTGATCCGCCTCAAAAACTCCATACGTTGCCCCTGACGCCCGGCGGGAGGTACAATATCAGGTTCGACCGCCGGCCGTGACCGCCACGCCTGGGCGCCTACCGGACGAATCTACCCATGGCAGAGATAGATACCGCACCTGCAACGACTTACGAGCTGGACTTCGAGCGCCCCCTGCTGCGCTTGGAGAAACAGATCGGCGAGCTTGAATCGCACGTCAGCGCCGACCCCGATGCGGCCAATCTCGCGGGGGAAATCCGCACGCTGCGCGACAGCCACACCTCGATGCTCAAGAAAATCTACGCCGGACTTTCTGCGTGGGAGACGGTGAAGGTCGCCCGGCACCCCAATCGGCCGCAGGCGGTGGATTACATCCGGGCGTTCGTCAAGGAGTTCTGCGAGCTGCACGGCGACCGGGCCTACGGGGATGACAAGGCGATCATCACCGGGTTCGGGCGCATCGGGAAGTACAAGTGCCTGGTGGTGGCCAACCACAAGGGAAAGCAGACGCGGGAGAAGATCGCCTGCAACTTCGGCATGGCCCACCCGGAGGGGTATCGCAAGGCCCTGCGGACGATGAAGCTGGCCGAAAAGTACGGGCTGCCGATCGTGACCTTCATCGACACCCCGGGCGCGTATCCGGGCATCGGGGCCGAGGAGCGGGGCCAGGCCGAGGCCATTGCCCGTAACCTCCTGGAAATAAGCAGATTGCGCGTTCCGATCGTATCGGTGGTGATCGGGGAAGGCGGCTCGGGCGGGGCGCTGGGGATCGGCGTGGCGGATCGGGTGGGGATGATGCAGTACGCCTGGTTCAGTGTGATCAGCCCGGAGGGGTGCTCATCGATTCTGTGGAAGTCCGGCGAACACGCCGACAAGGCGGCCGAGGCCCTGAAGCTTACCGCGGCGGACAACCGTCGGTTGGGCGTCATCGACGCGGTGATCGAGGAACCTCTCGGCGGAGCGCACCGCAACCCGTCGCTCGCGGCCGACGGCGTGGAGAAGTGGGTTCTCCAGACCATCCGCGACCTCAACCGGTTCAAGATCGACAACCTGATTCAGAAACGGTATGAGCGGTTGCGTCAGATCGGGCGGTTCGCGGAGGAGTGATTCGTGGGTCAGGCCTGCGCGCGCTGATGGCGCTTTCGATACAATCCCCCGCCCATGCGGATTCTCGAAGCTCACGACCTGGTCAAGCGTTACGGCAAGCGCACGGTGGTCGATCACGTCTGCTTTCACGTCAATGAGGGGGAGATCGTCGGGCTGTTGGGGCGAAACGGCGCGGGCAAGACCACCAGCTTCCGCATGACGGTCGGGATGATCAGTCCCGATGAAGGGCGCATCACGTTCAACGGGCGGGATGTCACCCGGCTGCCGATGTACAAAAGGGCGTTGCGGGGGATGGGGTATCTCTCCCAGGAACCAAGTGTGTTCCAGCGTCTGACGGTCGAGCAGAACCTTCTGGCGATCCTCGAAACCCAGCGCACCAGCCGCGCCCGCCAGCGGCAACGCGCCGAGGAGCTGATGGCTCAGTTCGACCTCACCAAGCTCCGCAAACAGAACCCCCCCACTCTCTCCGGCGGCGAGCGGCGCAAGCTCGAAATCGCCCGATCGCTCATCACCGAGCCGCGTCTGATTCTTCTGGATGAGCCCTTCAGCGGCGTCGATCCCAAAGCCGTCGAGGAGCTACAGAAGGAAATACTCCACCTGCGTGAGCATCATCACATCGCGATGCTCATTACCGACCACAACGTTCAGCGCACGCTCGAGATCGTCGATCGCGCCTATGTGATCTTTGAGGGGCGCGTGTTCGCCGAAGGCCCGCCGCGGGAGATCATCAACAACGAGGACGTGAAGAAGCTCTATCTGGGGTCGATGTTCCGCGGGGATGAGTTCGATCAGTAGCCCCTTGGTCCCTCGCCCTTACGCTTTGGCCAGCGCCGCGATCCGCTGCCTCACTGCCGGCGGAATCGGGTAGGCGCACCCGGGGCACTCCCGCTCCTCGACGCCGCGCAGATCCGCCCGGCAGTTTCGACATCGCGGAATGCGGAGATATACAACGCCGCGATAACACGGATAGGCCCCCAGCGCGACCACCACGAACCACCACGGCAGGCTCAGCGACCAGACCCGCCGCTCACTGCCGTCGGGCAGCCGCTCGGGCGCGCGAGCAATGGAGAAGGCGTGAAGGGCTTCATGGTCCACGACCGGAAGGTTCCTGTCGCGCTGGCGTTTATTGTGCGCTTCGAGGGCGCGCGGTGACTTGATGAAGTACTGGAGCGCGACGGTCGGCTGGCGCTGGGCGTGGTTGAATCCCAGAGTCAGCAGGCCGGAGGCGCTGTAGGCGAACACCCGGGCGCGCATGCCCACCGGGACGGAGACCTCCGTCACCATCGCGGAGCTGAGTGCTCCCAGCATCACCGCCAGCGCCGCCGCCGCGATGAGCAAGATATTCAGGATCCGGGCTGACATCGCCGTCTCCATTATACCACCGCCCGCACGGAGCCGGCCCGGCGGGTATAATGATCCGTGGACCGGCGTATCCCGCAGCCCCCAAGGCCCGAAAGGAGAAACCGCCATGCAACCGCTCAAAGGCAAACACTTTCTGATTTTTGTCGGGGACGAGTACGAAGACCTCGAACTGTGGTATCCGAAGCTGCGCCTGCTGGAAGCCGGCGCGGGCGTGGCCGTGGCAGGCCCCGAACGCGGGAAGCTCTACCGCGGCAAGCACGGATACCCCTGCGTCAGCGACGGGGCGACCGACGAGATGGAGGTCGACGACTTCCACGGGGTGATCGTGCCCGGCGGATGGATGCCCGACAAGCTGCGTCGCGACGAGCACGTTCTGGACCTCATTCGCGGGTTCCATAAGCAGGCCAAGCTGATCGCCGCGATCTGTCACGGCGGATGGATTCCGATCTCGGCAGGCGTCTATGAAGGCGTTCGCGTCACCGGTTCGCCGGGCATCAAGGACGACCTGGTGAACGCCGGGGCCGAATGGATCGACGCCCCGGTGGTCGTCGACGGCCACTTTGTCAGCAGCCGCAAGCCCGCCGACCTGCCGGACTTCATGCGGGGGGTCTTCCAGGCATTGGGCGTCGCGGCCGTCGAGGTCGGATGAGATTCATTCGCACCTTCCGGAAGGATCGTTGCCACCCCCACAGCAGGCCTGCGTTCCATTGGTATGGAGGATTCCGATTATGCCCTGTCGCCCCCTGTTTGTCGTGCTGGCCGCGGTGATGACTTTCCTGAGCGGTGCGCCGGTGAGCTACGCGCAACCGGCGGATCGCGCCGAGAGCGACCTGACGGTGATGACCTTCAACATCCGTTACGGGACGGCGGGCGATGAAGGAAACCTCTGGGATGATCGTCACGAGCAGGTTATCAAGGCGATCAAGGCGGCCGACCCCGACCTGCTGGGCACGCAGGAAGTGCTCGATTTCCAGGCCGAGTACCTGAACAAGAACCTTGAGGGCTACGCATTCCACGGTGTGGGCCGCGATGATGGGAAGACCAAGGGCGAGTACGCGGGCATCCATTATCGCAAGGACCGGTTTGAGCTTCTTGACGCCGGGCATTTCTGGCTCAGTGAATCGCCGGAGGTGCCCGGAAGCGTGAGCTGGGACAGCTCGCTCACCCGCATGGTTTCGTGGGTCCGGCTGCGCGATCGCAAAGCCGGGCGCGAGCTGGTCTTCTTCAACACGCACTGGGACCACCGCGGGCGGCAGGCGCGGCTGGAATCCGCCCGCCTGATGCGCAAGAAGATTCAGGAAATTGCCGGCGCGGCGCCGGTGATCGTCACCGGGGACTTCAACACCACCGAGATCGCCGAGCCGTACGCGGTGCTGGTGAGCGCCTCGGAAGGCGGCGGCGAACCGCTCATCGATGCCTACCGCCAGGCCCACCCCGAACCGGGCGCTGAGGAAGCGACCTCCAATGGCGGGTTCCGCGGCCGCCGGGAGGGAAGGCGCATCGACTGGATTCTCCACACGTCGGACTTTCAGACATCCTTCGCGAAGATCGATCAGGAAAAGATCGATGACCGCTACCCTTCGGACCACTACCCGGTGATCGCGAAGCTGCAGTGGAAGGCGGGAGAGGGGGAGTGACGGGGGGGGGCGATACGCGGCCCAGTTTGTTGATATCATTCAGAAACGTATTGTCGTGACAGCATTATCCGACGAACACGTAGAGACAGTGGGGCGGGCGTCTCGCCCGCCATTGCGGCGAAGCCGCAAATAAGAATCCGCCGCAGGGTGTTGTTTATTCAGGCCTTCGGCCTGATGGCGGGCGAGACGCCCGCCCCACCGATCATTCTCATTCCCTTTGGGTTGCGGCCAAGTCCTGCGCGGTCGCGCTGTATGCATTCGTGCATTCGTGCATTCGATATTCCCCCCTACCCCTCCTCCAGATCCCCTTGCTCGATCGGTCGGGTGATGCGGTAGTCTCCGCTGGCCCACTTCGCCAGGTCAATGGTCCGGCAGCGCTCGCCGCAGAAGGGGAATGTGGGGGCGTCCTCGGCGACCTGCCTGCGGCAGATCGGGCAGCGACGGACGGCCTCGCCGGGCGAGGATGGCGGCGTGCGCTCGCTCATAGGGTCATTCTAGGGGGCGTTCGCGCCATCGTGAAGGGATGCCCCCGCCGCGGCCAGCGCTTCGCGCAGGGCGGCGACGCGATCGCACCAGATGC
>JBGTFI010000231.1:0-2361 GCA_041747335.1 Phycisphaeraceae bacterium
CCCGCAATCTGGCCGCTGGCCTTAACCGACTGCAACTTGCGGCTTCGCCGCATTGGCGGGCGAGACGCCCGCCCCACTGTCATTCTTCCCTCCGCCCCTTCGTCTCTTCATCGCTTCCTCGCTTCACTTCCGTTACATTGCCTGCCTTATGGAGTACCTGATCCCGCATGACTGGTTCGTCGGCTTGCACTGGTGGCTGCTGCTGGTGATCACGTTGGGGGCGATGCTTCTGTTGATCAAGGGAGCGGACTGGTTGGTGGAGGGCGCTTCGGGGCTGGCGTATCGCATGGGGATGCCGAAGGTGATCGTGGGGGCGACGATTGTGTCGCTGGGGACGACGAGTCCCGAGTGCGCGGTGTCGGTAATGGCGGCCTGGCAGGGCAACGCGGGGTTGGCGCTGGGCAACGCGGTGGGATCGATCATCGCGGACACGGCGCTGATCTTCGGGCTGGGGTGCGTGCTGACGACGCTGCCCGCGGACCGTTTCGTGCTCAACCGTCAGGGTTGGGTGCAGCTTGGGACGGCGGCGTTGCTGGCGGGGGTGTGTTACTTCGTGTTCCTTCGCGATGGTCCGGATGCGGCGCTGGGCAGGACGTTCGGGGTGATGATGCTGGCGCTGCTGGCGGGGTATATGTTTATGAGCGTACGCTGGGCGAAGGTGCATCCTTCGGGTGAGCCGTTCCAGACGCCCGATGAGGTCGCGGACGAGACGCCTGTCACACCCGCGACAGTGAAGAAGACCGGGCTGCCCAAGGGGTGGGATCTCGCGCTGATGATGCTGATGGGTCTGGCGATCGTGATCGTCGCCAGCCACGTGCTGATCCTGTCGGTCTCGGAGCTGGCGAATCAGCTTGGGATTCCGCAAGTGGTGATCGCGGCGACGCTGGTGGCGGTGGGAACTTCGCTGCCGGAGCTGGTGGTGGGGATGATGTCGATCCGTCGGGGGCATCCGGAACTGCTGGTGGGCAACGTGATCGGCGCGGACATTCTGAATGTGCTGTTCGTGACCGGGGCGGCCGCGGCCGCGGCGCCGCTTCCGGTGGTGGACGCGACCTCGGTCGTCCCCAACATCTTCCTCTACCTGCACCTACCGGCGATGCTGATCGTGCTGGTGCTTTTCAGGCTTTACATTTTCGGGGCGGTCAAGCGCGGGTCATTCCGGAAGTGGCAGGGCTGGCCGCTGCTGGCGCTGTACGTGGCGTACGTGGTGGCGCAGTATGTGGTGACGGCGGGGTAGTATAATCGGGCACGCCCTGGTGAAGCTCCTTGCGGGCGAAGGGCGATGTTTCGTCGCCCGGGTCGCGATGCGGCCGGTGAGACTACGACGTTCGTGAGAAGCGTCTTCGACGCCCTCACGAAGCAGGGCGCGCGCCTCTCGGCGGAGACGCCGTGATGCGCCTTGGGGGTATGAGCATGTCGATCGCGGTGAACCTGTTCGACTGGATTGCATGGTTCGTGCAGGCCGTCGGATACCTCGTCCTGGCGCTGATCGTTCTGTTCGTCGTGTTCATTCTGGCGGTCATCGCCGTCTGCATGGTGCGCTGGGCGCTCATCCGCCACACCAACGGCAGACCCTGGCAGACGTTGCGGGCGAAGCTTGGCCGCGGCAAGGGCCTGGCGGAGCTGGCCCGGCGGCTGGACGTGTCCGTCGAGGAACTCCGTGCCGCCGATGTCACCTACCGCGCCGCGCACATCCCCAAGCGCCGCGGCGGAACGCGGCGGCTGGACGTTCCCAACGACGACCTCAAACGCCTTCAGCGACGAATTCTCCGGCGGCTGCTGGGAAGATTGCGTTCGCACGAGACGGCGATGGGCTTTGAGCGCGGCACGTCGATCGTCCACAACGCCGCGGCCCACGCCGGGCAGGCGGTGGTCATCAAGATGGACGTGGTGGATTTCTTCCCCACAACCGCCGCCGATCGCGTCGAGCGCTACTTCCGCCGCATCGGCTGGAACGCCCAGGCTTCGCGCGTGCTGACCCGCCTGACCACGCTCGATGGAAAGCTGCCGCAGGGCGCGCCCACCAGTCCGCGGCTGAGCAACCTTGTCAACTTCGCGCTCGATGCCCGAATCGACCGCTTCGTCCGCAAACGTCACGGTGTGTATACACGCTACGCCGATGACATCACCATCAGCTTTCCGGAGGATTGGCCGCGCAAAGGGCGCGGCGTGATCCAGTATGTCCGCCGCATCTGCAAGGCACACGGCTACCGCATCCACACGCGCGGGAAGCTGCGCGTGCTGCGGCGGCATCAGCAGCAGCGCGTCACGGGACTGGTGGTGAATGATCGGCCGGGCCTGCCGCGGCACAGGAGGCGATGGCTGCGCGCCGTCGAACACCGTCTGCGTACGACCGGCCGG
>JBGTFI010000232.1:0-3892 GCA_041747335.1 Phycisphaeraceae bacterium
GGGCGGGCAGGCCATGGCCGAACTGGTCGTCGGGCAGCTTGTCGAGCGGCGACTGGCCGACCGCGGGCTGACGGTCACTCAGGCGATGATCGACGCCGAACGCGACGCCTTCGTCGCCTCGCTCAGCGACGATCCCAACGAAGCCCAGCGCCTCGTACAGGAGCTTCGCCTCCGCAGGGGCCTGGGCCCGAACCGCTTCCCCCAGACGCTCGAACGCAACGCCGGGCTGCGCCTGCTCGTCCAGGACCAGGTGCGGGTCACCGACCAGGCGGTGCGCGAAGCCTACGAACTGCGCTACGGGCGGCGCTTCGAGGCACGAATCATCACCGCCGACTCGCTCGCCCAGGCCGGGGAACTGGCCCGACGGGCGCGGGCGGGTGAGTCCTTCACCGAGTTGGCCACCGGACACAGCACCGACATCAGCCGCGCCCAGGGCGGGCTCATGCCCCTCATCAGCCCGCTGGACCCGACGTTTCCGCAATCGGTGCGGACGATCCTCTCCCGGATGACGCCCGGACAGGTCAGCGACCCCGTCTCGCTCGAGCGCGGATTCGCCGTCCTCAAGCTCGAACGCATCCTTGAAGGTTCCGGCCCGCCGCTGGCCGATGTAAGCAACCAGCTCCACGCGACGGTCCGACGTGAGGTCGAACAGCTCCTCATGCAGCAGCTCCTGCGAACGATGCTCCGCCAGGCCGAAGTGATCGTCATGGACGCCGCCCTGCGCGAACGCTGGGAATACCAGCGCGAGCTGCTGCTGGGGGGCGGGGAGGGATAGAGATTCAATGACGAATGATGAAACCCGAATGACGAAACAAGTCAGGCGGACGATGATGATCTAATTGTTCGTCATTCGTCATTCGGGTTTCGTCATTCTTGAGCGGTGTTGCCGTATCGGATCACAGTTTTTTCCACCCACACCCATGCAGATTGAAGTCGCCAGCCGTATCCGTCGCCTGCCGCCCTATGTGCTGGGCAGGCTCAACCAGCTCATCGCCGATCGCCGCCGCGAAGGCGCGGACCTCATCGACCTGGGCATGGGAAACCCCTCCGACCCGCCGCCGAAACAGGTGGTGGAGAAGCTGCGCGAGGCCGTCAACGACCCGCGCAACAGTCGATACTCCCGCGCGCCGGGCGTCTTCAACCTCCGCCGCGAGCTGGCGCTCAAGTACAAACGCAGGTGGAACGTCGACCTCGACCCCGCCACCGAGGTGATCGCCACCATCGGCTCCAAGGAGGGCTTCAGCCACCTGTGCCTGGCGCTCCTGGGCCCGGGGGACGTGGCGATCGTGGCGGACCCGGCCTTCCAGATTCATACCGTCGGCGTCGTCCTCGCCGGCGGGAGTGTCGTCTCCGTCCCGCTCGGCAATGACCAGGCCTTCCTCGACCGCATCGCCGAGAAGCTCGAACACACCACCCCGCGCCCCAAAGTCGTCATCCTCAACTACCCCCACAACCCCACGACCATGACCGTCGAGCTCGACTTCTTTGACCGTGTCGTGAAGCTCGCGGACAAGTACCAGGTGATGGTCATCCACGACTTCGCCTACGGCGAAACGTGCTTCGACGGGTACAAGGCGCCCAGCTTCCTCCAGGCCGACGGCGCGAAGGATTTCGGCGTCGAGTTCGTCACCCTCAGCAAGCCCTACAACATGGCCGGTTGGCGCGTGGGGTTCTGCGCGGGCAACGCGGAGATGATCGCGGCGCTGGGGCGCATCAAGGGGTATTACGACTACGGCATCTTCCAGGCGGTGCAGATCGCCTCGATCATCGCCATGCGCACCGCCGACGAGGACATCATCAGCCAGAACGCGATCTACGCCCAGCGCCGCGATGTCCTTGTGCGCGGCCTGCACCGGCTGGGCTGGGAGGTCGAATCGCCCAAGGCCTCGATGTTCGTCTGGGCGAAGGTCAAACCCGATCACCTGGCCGCGCACGGAGGCAAGGTCAACGACTTCTGCATGGCGATGGTGGAGAAGGCCAACGTCGCGATGACCCCCGGATCTGCCTTCGGCGACCTCGGCGAGGGGTACGTGCGCATGGCGCTGGTCGAGAACGAACACCGCATCCGCCAGGCCATGCGCCAGCTCCAACGCGCCCTTAACCGCCCCGCGCCCGCGGGGGTGTGAGGAACTTGGCGGAGGGCGGTTGGCGACTGGCGCGAGGATGATCAGTGGGGCGGACGTCTCGCCCGCCATCAGGCCGGAGGCCTGAAATAGCCGGAATCGGCGATCGCAGTTCACCTGAAGTTTGCGGCTGCGCCGCAATGGCGGGCGAGACACCCGCCCCACCGGAAGCGCACGAATGCAAGCCCTTGTCACCGGCGGCGCGGGATTCATCGGTTCGCACCTCTGTGAACGTCTGCTCGCGGAGGGGGCCCAGGTCGTCGCCATCGACGACCTCTCCACAGGCCGCTACGAAAACGTCGCCCACCTGGAGTCGAACGACCGCTTCCGCCTCGTCGTGGACACCATCTTCGACGCCGCGCTGCTCGAATCACTCGTGCGCGAGTGCGATGTGATCTATCACCTGGCCTCAGCCGTAGGCGTCAACCTCATCATCGAGCGCCCCGTCTACACCATCGAGGCGATCGTCGAGGGCACCGAGCGCGTGCTCTCGCTGGCACGGCGCTATCGCAGGCGCGTGCTCCTTACCTCCACCAGCGAAGTCTACGGCAAGGCGGGCAAGGTTCCCTTTTCCGAGAGCGATGACATCGTGCTCGGCCCCACCACCAAACGCCGCTGGGCCTATGCATGCGGGAAGATGCTCGATGAGTTCCTGGCCCTGGCGCACTGGCATGAGACGCGCCTGCCCGTGGTGTGCGTGCGCCTCTTCAACACCGTCGGCCCAAGGCAGACTGGCCAGTACGGCATGGTCCTTCCGCGCTTCATCCAGGCGGCCCTGCGCCACCAGCCCCTGACCGTCTACGGCGACGGGACTCAAACGCGCTGCTTCTGCCACGTCCGGGACGCGGCGGACGCGCTGACAAAGCTCATGCAATGCCCCCAGGCGATGGGACAGGTCGTCAACGTCGGCGCCGACCAGGAGATCTCAATGAACGACCTCGCCGCCCGCGTCATCTCCCTGACCGGCTCGAACTCCGCGATCACCCACATCCCTTACGATCAGGCCTATATCGAAGGCTTCGAGGACATGCTCCGCCGCGTACCCGACCTTTCGCTGGCGGGCAGACTCATCGGTTATCGGCCCGAAGTGAGTCTGGATGACACCATCCGGGAGATCGCGGACTACTGGCGTCAGCAGAGCGGTCAGGATGGCCGATAAGACCCAACGGAAACATCACGGGTAGCTGGGGCAGAGGCTTTGCGATGCCCCAGTAGGTTGTGACGCAGACGTCACCTTCGCCGATTATGATCCTCACTCGCCATGCGCGTCAGCGTCGTCATCGCCACCTGGAACCGCCAAAGGCTCCTCGAGCAGACGCTCGAAAGCCTCACGCACCTTCACGCGGCCGGCGATGTCAAATGGGAAGTCCTTGTCTGCGACAACGCGAGTACGGATGACACCGCCAAGCTCCTGCATCAGTGGGCCGACCGCCCGGTGACCCGCTGGCCCGGACGCTTCCGCGGGTTCACCGCCCTGCACGAACCGCGCCAGGGCAAGGCGTTCGCGCTCAACCGGCTCGTCGCTCGCGCTCAGGGCGACTGGCTGCTGTGCCTGGATGACGATGTGAAGGTCGATTCAAACTGGATGAAGGGCTTCCTCGACGGCATCGTGCGTTATCCCAAGGCCGCCTGTTTCGGCGGGGCGATCAACCCCTGGCCGCAGCGAACGCCCGGCCCGCGCGCCGCGCGCATGATCGAACTCTACCCCGCCGTGTTCGGCCTGCACCCGATCGACCGCGACACGCCCATGACCGAATCCCTCACCGCCC
>JBGTFI010000233.1:0-10110 GCA_041747335.1 Phycisphaeraceae bacterium
GCCGCCACCGCCACCGCCCGTCTTGGGACGGGCCTCGTTGACCACGAGCGCCCTGCCGGCGACGTCCTGGCCGTTGAGGGCCTCGATCGCCTGCTTGCCGGCGCTCTGGTCCGCCATGGTGACAAAGGCGAAGCCCCGAGGCCTGCCGGTGTCGCGGTCGGAGACGATATGCACCTCCTCGACCTCGCCGTGACCGGCGAAGAGGTCGCGCAGTTCGCCTTCCGTGGTGTTGAAGCTCATGTTGCCCACATAGATTTTCATCGTCATCGCTGAATCGTCCGCTGATGTGAAGCACACGAGCGGGTCGACGTTGCGGACGTGGGCATCACCGGGGGAAAAGTTAATCGACCGGGTACAGCATATCCGAGTTTCCCCTCTATCACAAGTGCCGGCAACAATTTCCTTTCACCATATTCCGCCAGAATCCGCTTTTGATATACTCCGCTTTCATTGTCCGGATGTTGCTCAGATCGAAGGGAAGCCTGATGCGAAGCACGCACGCACTTCTTCTGTTCGCGGTCGGGTGCCTGATGTGCCTGAGCACCGCGGTGTTCGCCGACCGGCCGAACATCGTTTACATCCTGGCCGACGACCTGGGTTACGGGGATCTCGGCTGCTACAACCGCGCCTCGAGGATTCCCACACCGAACCTCGATCGACTTGCCTCGCAGGGGATGATCTTCACCGATGCGCACTCGCCCTCGGCTGTCTGCACGCCGACGCGCTACGGGATTCTGACCGGACGGTACGCGTGGCGCACGCGGCTCAAGTCCGGCGTGCTGTGGGGACGAAGCCCGATGCTGATGGAACCGGGGCGCGAAACGGTCGCCTCGCTTCTCAAGAGGCACGGTTACGTCACCGCCTGCGTGGGCAAGTGGCACCTGGGCTTGCAGGAGGGCGAAGAGACGGACTACGACAAGCCGCTGACACCGGGCCCGAACACCGTGGGGTTTGATTATTTTTTCGGCATCCCCGCGTCGCTGGACATGGATCCTTACGTGTTCGTGGAGAACGATCGTCTCGTCGAGGCGCCCACAGCCACGATCGAGGCGAGCACGATGGCGCGCCACGGGGGCGGGGGTTTCTGGCGCGCCGGGCCGATTGCGCCGGGGTTCCGGCACGCGGAGGTGCTTCCGGTGACGGTGGAGAAGTCGATCGCGTGGCTGGAGAAGGTGCGCAAGGCGTCGCCCGATTCGCCGTTTTTTCTCTACATGCCGCTGAGCGCGCCGCACACGCCCTGGCTGCCGACGGATGCGTATCGCGGCAAGAGCGGTGCCGGGCCTTATGGCGACTTCGTGATGCAGGTCGATGATTCGGTGGGCAGGGTGCTCGAAGCGCTCGACCGTCTGGGCGTCGCGGAAAACACACTGGTGATCTTCACCAGCGACAACGGCGCGCACTGGCTTGAGAGCGACATCCGCAGGTATGAGCATCTGGCGAACAACCATCTTCGGGGGCAGAAGGCCGACATTCACGATGGCGGGCACCGCGTGCCGTTCATCGTGCGCTGGCCGGGGAAGGTCAAGGCGGGGTCGTTCAGCACGGAAGTGACCTGCCTGACGGACTTGATGGCGACGTGCGCGACGATCGTGGGGGATGAGCTTTCGGATGACGCCGGCGAGGACAGCATGAGCATGTTGCCGGCGCTGCTGGGTCAGCCGTACGCATCGCCGCTGCGCGAGGCGATCGTGCATCACTCGCTCAACGGGATGTTCGCCATCCGCCAGGGGCCGTGGAAGCTGATCCTCGGCAGGGGCTCAGGCGGGTTCACCGCGCCGCAGCGGATCGATCCGGCGGAGGGCGAACCCGCGGGGCAGCTTTATCACCTGGAGGATGATCCGGCGGAGTCGGTCAATCTCTGGGCGTCGCGGCCGGAGGTGGTGGCGAGGTTGACGGCGCTTCTCGATAAGTATCAGCGTGAGGGAAGGAGCAGATGATGCGGGCGCTGGACGTGTGATCCGGGCTTTCCCCCAGGCTCGCAATCTGCGATGATGGAGGTCGGCGGGTCGGCGGGCGGGAATCAAACTTTGCTTCGGCGCGGGCCGGGGCCGATCTGTGGCGGCGATCACCTAAGGAGCGGTCAAATGCGCGCATCAGCGTGGACTTACGGGTGGATCATGCTCATCGCGGTGGCGACGACGCTGCCATGGCCTAGGGCGGCCAGCGCGGAAACGGAGAAGCCGTCGATCGACGCCCAGACGAAGGTCCGGGTGGGTGAGCGGGTGCTCAAGGCGGTGGCCACGGTGGAGCTCACGCTTCAGTATGACAAGGGGGAAGCGCCCAACCTCGGCGGGCCGGCGTGGGGTGGGCGCGGGCGGGGGATGTATTACCGCGGGGGCTTCTTCGCCGAGCGTTTTCTGGACGAAGAGCGGCCGATGGAGCAGCCGGGACTGGCGCTGGGGGCGGACCTGCTGCTGATGCCCGATGTGCAGTTGCATGAACGGTTCATCCGGAAGATCGAAGCGCGCGTGGGGGAGAAGCGCGTGGGGGGCAGGATCATCGCGTGGATGCTGCATCAACCGGCGGCGCTGCTCAAGCTCGATGAGCCTCTGCTCGATCTGCAGCCGATGGTGTTCGACGCCGCGGCCAAGGGGCCGTACCTCACCGCGACGATCGGCGAGGACGAGGCGGGGTTCAGGATCAACATCGGATCGCCGGGCGAGGCGGTGACGGTGTTCAGCGACGGCCGCAGAACGCGGGAGCTTTCCATGCCCAGCCTGCTTTTGACGGCCGAGGGCGTGGGCGTGGGGGCGAGCTTCTATTCGCACCTTCCGGTGGATGAGAGCTGGAAGGGATCGCCGCTGGATTGGCCCGCGATGACGCTTTCGCAGCGCGAGGCGGCGATGGCGAAGCTGGACGGGTGGGCATCGGAGGGCATCTTGCGGGTGACGCTGAACTTCCGAAGTCCTGCGAAGTCCGGCGACGACTTCGGGGCGATGATGCGGCGGCGCATGGGCGGGCGGTTCGACGACGAGAGCGCTGCCGCCACCGAAATGCACGTTCCGGGCGTGCGGGTGGATGGGCCGTACGTGTTGGTGCTGACCGCGCTCGACGCGGCGACGACGGCCAGACTTGAGCGCGTGCGCGTGTTTGATGCGCAAGGTGAATCTCACGAGGCGACGTTCGTCGCGACGCTGCGGGATTACGGCGCGCTGGTGGCGGCGTTGCATCCGCCGATGCCGGGGGAGCTTCCGCCGGCTTTTCCGGGGGGGCTTCCGGGGGCGGGGGAGGACATCCGCGCGTATCGGGATCGGCTGCTGCTGTCGGCGGAGGTGCGGATCGCCGGTCCACAGCGCATCAGCTACCTCGGTCACGACCGGATGACGGGGTATGAGTTGGGGTGGAGGCGGATGCTGTACCCCTCGACGACGGGGGGGGCGGCGGGGGCGTTTCTCTTTGACGATGCGGGGAAGCTGGTGGCGCTTCCCCTGGCGCGCCGGCCGCGCGCCAGCATGGAGGGGCGCTATCAGGACGATGAACCGGTGCTCACACCCGCGGCCCATCTTGCGCCGGTGATGAGGAACCTGGCGGATCACGCGGACCCGAACATCGTTCCGCTCAGCGAGGAGGAGGAGAACCGCCTGGCATGGATGGGCGTGGTGCTTCAGCCGCTGGATCAGGATCTGGCGCGCCTCAACGAAGTTTCGGACCTGACCAACGACGGAGAGACCGGCGGGCTGGTGACGTTCGTCTATCCGGGGTCGCCGGCTGCGAACGCGGGGATCGAACCGGGTCAGATTCTGCTGCGCCTGCACGTCGAGGATTACCCCCGGCCGATCAACATTCAGCTCAACGAAGGGTTCGCTGGGTTCGTGTTCCCCTGGGATCAGCTCGACCAGATTCCGGAGCAATACTTCGATCAGATTCCCGTGCCCTGGCCCAGCGCGGAGAACGAGCTGAATACCACATTGACGGACATCGGGTTCGGCAAACCGTACGAGGCGGAGTTCATCGTGGACGGGCAGCCGCGGAAAGTGAAGTTCGCGGTGGAGGAAAGCCCTCGCCATTACGCCTCGGCGCCGAAGTTCGAGGCCGAGGGCCTCGGGCTGACGGTGAAGGACGTGACGTACGAAGTGCGGCAGTACCTTCGGATGAGCGAAGACGATCCGGGCGTGATCGTCTCTCGCATCGAACCGGGCAGCGGGGCGTCCGTCGCGGGGATCAAGCCCTACGAGTTGATCACCCACGTGGCGGGTCAGCCGGTGAAGGACGTGGAAGCATTCGAGACGCTGGCGGGTGATGAGGGCGAGCTGAAGCTGTCGGTCAAGCGAATGACGCGTTCGCGGGAGGTGGTGGTGCGGGGGAGGTGAGGGGGGTGGGGGTTGGCGGTTGGCCGTTGGCCGTTGGCGGGTAGCGGGGAGAGGGCTCGGGAGGGTCCATGGCGATTTATGAGCTGAGTTCAATGGGCATTCGTCCGATCGAACAGACGACGTTTGCGCGGGTTGACGTCGGCGAGCGAGCCGATCTTCAGCGCGTTTTGCGCGACCGGATCGACATCGTCGATCCGGAGATCCTTGTCATCTCGGAAGAGTTCGGCGATTGGGAGGACAGCCGGCGCAGGATCGACCTACTTGCGATCGATCGTGACGCCAGGCTGGTCGTCATCGAGCTCAAACGGACGGAGGACGGCGGGCTGATGGACCTTCAGGCGATCCGATATGCCGCGATGGTCTCGACGATGACGTTTGAGAAAGTCATCGACGCATACAGTCGGTACCTTACCGGCCGCGGTGTCGATGAGGATGCGCGGGCGAAGCTGCTTGACTTTCTCGGATGGGAGGAACCTGATGAGGAGCAGTTCGCTCAGGATGTCAGGATCGTGCTGGTTTCGGCGGAGTTCTCGAAGGAGGTTACGTCGGCGGTGATCTGGCTCAATGGACAGGGCCTGGACATCCGGTGCATCAGGCTCAAGCCCTATGCCGACAACGGGCGGGTTCTGCTGGATGTGCAACAGGTCATACCGCTGCCCGAGGCCGCGGAGTTCCAGGTTCAGTTCCGCGAGAAGCAGCAGCGTGAACGGGACGCGAGAACCGGCACGCGCGACAGGACCAGGTTCGATGTCACCGTGAAGGGCGTCACGCATCACGCGCAGCCCAAGCGTCATGCGATCCTCCTGGTGGTCAAGGGGCTTGTCGAAACAGGGGTTTCTCCGGAGGAGATCGCGGGGACTGTGCCGTGGCGGTCCAAGTTCTTATGGAAGATGGCGGGCCGAATGAACAGCACCGACTTCATTGAAGTAGCCAAGAGCCGCGCGGCGGAAGTGGACCGAGTGTTCGATGCCACGCGGTACTTCTGTAAGGATGAAGAGCTGATCTGGTTTGGCGACGCGACCCATGCCGTCTCAAATCAATGGGGTCGTCGAGCTCAGGAAGCGATCGAATTGATGCTTGCTAAGTACCCGGATCGAGGGGTGGCTTGTACGGTGGCGAAATAACACAAGTAGCCACACCTCCGCCGCCCTACCGGTCGACCTGGCCCATCACCACGTCGATCGAGCCGATGATGGCTGGGACATCCGCCAGCAGCACGTTCCGGCAGACCTCGTTGGTGATCGAGAGGTTGCAGAACGTCGCCGCCCGCGCCTTGACGCGGTAGGGGATCGGCCCGCCCATCGATTCGACATAGAACCCCAGCACCCCGCGCGGGTTCTCCGTCTCGACGTAGATTTCGCCCTCGTCCGGCTTGAAGTTGCGCGCCAGCTTCACGCGATAGGCGCTCTTCTCATCGCGCAGCAGCTTCACGCTCTGGCGGATGATCCGGCAGCACTGGGTCATCTCCTTCATGCGGACCATGTAGCGGTCCCAGCAGTCGCCGAGCGTCCCGGCTTCGCCGTCCCCGACGATCACGTCGAACTCCATCTCGTCATACAGCGAATAGGGCTTGTCCCGCCGAAGGTCGTAGGCGATCCCGCTGCCGCGCAGCACCGGGCCGGTCAGCGCGTAGGCGATCGCCTGCTTCTTCGAGATCACGCCCACGTTGGCCGTGCGCTTGATGAAGATGTGGTTGTAGGTCAGCAGGTTGTTGTATTCGGCCACCAGCGGCTCGAAGTAGTTCATGAACTCGTCGATCTTGTCGAGATACCCTTCGGGCAGGTCGTGCGTCGTCCCGCCGATGGTGAGGTAGGAATAGGTCAGCCGGGCCCCGCAGACGATCTCGAAGAGGTCCAGGATGTACTCGCGCTCGCGGAAGGCGTAGAGGAACGGTGTGAACGCCCCGATGTCCAGGCCGTACGTCCCGAAGGAGACCAGGTGGGAGGCGACGCGGTTAAGCTCGCAGATGAGAATTCGGATCAGCTCCGCCCGGCGGGGCAGCTCGACGCCGGCCAGTTCCTCGACCGCCCGGCAGAACGCCCAGTTTTCGTTCATCCCGGCCAGGTAATCCATCCGGTCGGTGTACGGGATGTACTGGTAGTAGGCGACGCTCTCCCCGATCTTCTCCGCGCAGCGGTGCAGGTACCCGATGTGCGGCACGGCCTCGAGGACCATCTCCCCATCCGTCCGCAGCACCACCCGCAGCACGCCGTGCGTCGAGGGGTGCTGAGGGCCCATGTTGACGAGCATCTCCTCGGTGCGGACGTCCTCCTGCTCGGTGGCGGAAACGCCCTCGACGTTCACGTTCGAGGCCGACTCGGGGGGTTCGAGGAGGTACGTCTGCCGGGTTTCGGTGGTGGTCATAGGGGAGTATTGTAGGGGCGCGGCCCCGGCCGACAAGGAGGGGGCAAAGCACGCTGGAGACACGTCCATGTCCCGCCAGGCCGACATCGCCTACGGCTTTCGCTGGCTGCTGCTCCTGGCCGGGTTGGCGTTCACGGGGGTGTCTACCTGGTGGTTGATCTGGTGGTTCATTTGGCCGGAAGGACCGTGGGGTGGCTTGTTGGATGCTGGATGGCAAGGAATATTCGTATTGGGGCCGTTACTTCTTGCCCAGTGGTGGTTCCTCCGCCCCCGCCGCGGCTGGCGAATCCAGATCATCGCCGAAGGCAGGCCGATGAAACTGGCGGTGGTGTCCGCTGGCTTCATCGCCGCTCTGCTTACGGCGGGCTTTATCTTCGTCTTCATCGAGATCATCAACCTTTACGAAGCCTTGGATTATTACTGGGATGGCTGGGGAACGATCGGCTTTCTCCTGTTCGTCTGGGCCGCATGGGGCTTTGCTTTCTATCACCTCTGGCGGCACCGCGATCACTATCAGTGGATGGCCGCCATCCTCCGCAGGTTGGTGATCGGCAGCGTCGTGGAGATGCTCGTCTCCGTCGGCGTTTACGCTTGGAACCCGCACAACCAATCTTGCGAGTGCAGCCGCGGGTCATTCTGGGGCATCGCCTTCAGCGCCACGGTCCTGATCTGGGCCTTCGGCCCGGGCATCTTCTTGCTGTTCTATTGGGAAAAATACCGCCGCGAGAAGTTCCAGCTCTGCCGAACCTGCGGCTACGACCTCACCGGCACCCGCGCCGCCGGCCGCACCGAGTGCCCCGAATGCGGCGCGGCCGTCCGCCCGGCCCGTCCACCCGCGTCCCAGGAAGCCTCCGGTGAGTAGCGCCCAATCCACCCTCCAGCGCCTGCGCAACTTCCTCCGCTCGGACATGCGCACCCTGCGCTGGGTCTTCCTGGCGCTTTACGTTCTGATCCTCGCTGGGTTGTCCTACCCGTTCTTCTTTCCTCACGGCGATGGCATCATCCCCTGGCTGATCCTGGCCGGTGCGATGTTCGCCTGTCAGGGGATGTTCCTCGTCGGCGCGGGGACGATCCAGCTCTGCCGGCCGATTGAGAAGCGCCGCCTCTGGATGCCCGTGGCCGCGGCCGCGTTCATGGCCATGCTCCTGACCGTCGGGCTGGGCGTCGCCCTGGTCGAGCTTTTTCACGCGGACGAGGTCTGGGATGGCTCCGCGGGCGGATTCATTTTTTTCTCTTTCGTTGCCGGCTCCTGGCTGGGCTGGGGCGTGCTGATCTGGAGTTACGCCAGACGCTGGAAACGCATGCAGGTTCTAAGCCGCCTCACCGCCGCGCTCCTGGCAGGCAGCCTCGCCGAACTTCTCGCGGCCGTCCCCTCCCACCTCATCGTCTCCCGCCGGCCGGGCTGCCTCGTCGGGCTGTGGACCATGCTGGGCATCCTCGCGGGCGTTTACGTGATGCTCTTCGCCTTCGGGCCGGGCATCGCGATCCTGTTCCTTCGGCCGCGCTACCGCCGCGAGCAGATGGAGAGCTGGCGCTGCTGCGAAGCCTGCGGGTACGACCTCCGCGGGACGCACGCCGCCGGCCGAAGGGAATGCCCCGAATGCGGCGCTCCGGCCCCGCCCGTTCCACCCGGCGCGCAAGTGACCGTTTGACAAGGCCCTGCGGACGGGCAATAATCGTCATCGCTACGGGGTGTAGCGCAGTTTGGTAGCGCGTCTCGTTCGGGACGAGAAGGTCGCAGGTTCAAATCCTGTCACCCCGATTTTGGTCATCGAGATAGGGGGGTTCGTTCGCGAAAGCCGGCGGCGGCGGCGCGTCCGATTCGCCCTGGCGCAGGTATAATGGTTTCTCATGAGTTGGGCTGCGGCCAGACTCGCCGGGCGCCACGCCCGGCGGGCATGCATGGATTCCTCGGCACGTTGCGCGCCGGGACCGGCCTCGGTGGGTCTCGATAACTCGACCCACCCTGCCTGGGAACCCAGGCTACTTGCTGGTCCAACCGCAACCAGCGCCTCGGCGAGACGCGCAGGCGGTTCGATGCGCAAGGCGACTTCCACGCCGCCGCGGCGGTTGAGCTTCCCCGTTTGAGCGGCGGGTCGGCCTCACAAAGCTTGGCGATGAGCTGTTCGGGGCTGTGCCGCTCGCGTCGTCGTTCGCTCGTCGAGTGGCTCCCTGGCCCAAAGGCCGCCTGGGACTCTCATAGCATCTGGATCAGAAAAAAGGGAGCAGGTCATCTCACACCTCCGTCCAGTCCCCCGGCAGGGGAACCGGATACCTTCCCTGCGAGTCCCGCACCGGGGCGGAGCTGCCGAAGTCCAGGCTGTCGATGTTCTCGCAGAACGTGAAGGTCGAACCCGTCACCTCGTCCCACGTCACCACTTTGCCGCTGTGGACGGCCGCCCTGCCCATGATCGCGGCGTAGTTGGCGTAGACCGCGCGCCGGGTCTCGTTGTGCGGCTGATCCTTGCGGATCTTCTCTAGAAGCACGTTCCACTCCGCCTGCCAGGGGCTGCAAGGCTCGGCCGCCGCGCGCCAATCGATCTCCCTCCGGTTCATCGCCCTGCTCTTGAACGTGTGTACCGTCGCCGCGTGCGTCTGGCCGGAGAACTGCCCGCTCTTTTTGGTGCCATGGACGTAGGTCGAAAAGTCGTTCTCGCAGTTGTTGATGTCCCGGCTGTAGACCATCGCCCGTGCATCGTTGGGGAAGATCAGCTCCACGCTGTAGGTGTCGAGGTTTTGCCCGGCATCCGGGTTGTCGGGCGCGCGTCCGCCCAGCCCGTGGGCCGCCACCGGCCAGGCATCCATCAGCCAGCAGCACTCATCGAACTGGTGAATGAGGTACTCGATGAACTTGCCGGATGACACCCACAGGAACGAGTTCTTGTGGCGGATCTGCCATTCAAGCTCGTTGCGGCCGGCCGGTCGGGGGGGCAGGTGTGAGCTGCCCCCCATGCGGTAGGCGCGCACCAGCGGCAGATCACCCAGTTCTCCGGCGCGCACCTTCTCGATGAACGCCTGCCTCGCCACCGAGTGCCGGCACATCAGTCCCGCCGCCACCTTCAGGTTCTTCCGCTGCGCCACTTCGCCCGCCGCCAGAACCCGCGCAAGCCCGGCCGGATCCGACGCGAACGACTTCTCCATGAACACGTTCACGCCGCGCTCGACCGCGTACTCAAAGTGCGCGGGACGGCAGTAGGAGTTGGTGGTCAGAATTGCCACGTCGCCAGGCCGAAGCGAGTCGATCGCGTGACGATAGCCATCGAATCCCAGGAAGCGCCGCTCCGGGGGAACGTCCACGCGATCGCTGAAACTCCGCGCAAGGGCCTCGTGCGCCTGGTCGATGCGATCCTGGAAGATGTCCGTCAGGGCGTAAAGCTTCACCGGCCCGCCGGCGGCGTTCATGGCGTCGACGACGGCGCCGCCGCCGCGGCCGCCG
>JBGTFI010000234.1:0-2472 GCA_041747335.1 Phycisphaeraceae bacterium
GGCCGGGTCTGCGCGCTTCCCCCCGCGCCCGGGCGGGTTCCGGCGCCCGTACGGTCGCCGCTCCCTGTCCCAGGTCGGCCGGTGTTCCCCAGGCCGGTCGATGGCGATGCACCGCCGCGGCTTAGATCCTGACGCCCCGTCTCGGCGCGGCCGCGGTAATTGTCCCTGGCCCGCATCGCGTCCTGCGATGACACCCCGCCATAACGGTTGGCGGTGGTTGGATCGCGATACGAAGCCCCTTTACGATGCGCCGCGTCGTGTTGCCACGACCCCTTCCCGTCGCGCACGTTCGTGTTGCGCTGGCTGACCTGATTCTTGTATTTCGAGCGGTCGATGTTCTGGTTGAACTCAAAGTTCCGGTCGATGTCGATGTCCACATCCCCGTGCCCCCAGTTGCAGTCGCCCCAGGCGTAGCCCCACGCCGCGCCGCACGCCACGCCCAGTCCGAACGCCATCGCCCGCCCGGCCGCGTAGTAAGGCGGTGCGTAGTACACCGGCGGCGGATAGGCCGGATACCACCAGGATCCATACACCACCACCGGATCATACGCCGGCACGTAGACCACATCGGGCTGCGCCGATTCGATCACGATCACCTGCGTCGGAGTGCCCTGCTGCTCGATGGTCACCGTCTGCTGCTGGTTGGACTGGAGATTGCCCTGCTCCTGGGCCTTGCCGCGCAGCTTCTGGACCGTATCGAGCACGCGCTTCTGGTCCTCGATGAACGCGTTGCCGATCTTCATCGTCCATTCGAGCTTCTCGCTCAGGGACGCCAGCACGTCCGGAAAGTTCACCAGTGACTTGACGCTCGCGTCCCAGTCCTGTCCTTCGAGCGCCTTCGTCAGCGCTTGGCCTTTGAGGTCCGGGTGCGCCTTGACGAAGCGGTCGGCCTGGACGATCTCAATCGGATACGTGCTGGCCATGAGAATCTGCGTCAGCAGCGAGTCCGGATAGAGCGCCAGCGGCGCGAGCATCTGGTCCAATTCCTCCTGCTTGATCGGGGCGGCCCCCTCCGAAGCCGCCTGGTCGGCCCGCGCCGGCAACACCGCGCCGAGAACGAGGAGGAGGATGCTCAGTGCCTTCGCACACGGGCAGATGGTTGACGACATGGCCGTGATCCTTTCGCCGCGCCGCGGCGCTGATCAGTTGAGTTCCGCATCCTTCCAGATCTTGGTGCCCTCGATCGCTCCGCCGAGCATCGCGCCGTTCTCCGTGAACCGGTAGATGCTCATGCCGGGGAGGGTCACCACAAACGCGCCCGCCTCGCCGGTCTCACCGACTTTGGCGGCCGCGTCCGCCCTGCCCGAGACGCCCCACCCGTGGTCGATGACCTGCCGCATCGTCGCGGGATCATGAAAAACGACCACGGACCGAACGTCCGCGATGCCCACGCCCAGCCCGCCGCCGAGCTTGACGGCGCTCATGTAGGTGTCCTGCCCGGTCGCATTGTCGTGAATGATGCCGTATCCCTGTCCGGTGGACATGACCATCGTCTGCGTCCCGACCCCGCTGAACACACCGTACCCCGGCGCCCGGGAGATTTCCTGTCGCATCTGAGGCAACTTCTCGTAGAAGGTCGCCAGCGCCTCGGACCGCATCCTCTGGGCGGTGGCGCGCTTCTCGTGCGCGGTGTCGCCCTTGGGGCTGACGCAGCCCATCGGCATCGCCAACAGTGCCAGAAGAATCCACGTGAAACGAGGCAGCGGGATGAGGGACATGGGATTACCCCTGATGGACCGCATTCGCTTCAGTGGACACGGATCGCCGCGCGCACGTGCGAATGTTCGACATCAACCTAACCAGCCTCCGCCAAGGGTGGAATGGGACTTTGGTCCCATCAAAGCCAGTACCTACCAGCAACTTGTGCAAACCACGCCCCTGTCAACCGGAGCGGCCAGCTACCCGGATGCGCGCTCACTGTCCATCATCCGCCCAGTGGGCATCGAGGTAAGGCGGCTTGTGGGACCGAGCATAACCGTCACCGGCCTGGGCGTAGCGTGGAAAGACGCGAAGAATCGGAACACCGGCGAGCGCGAATCTCAGCGCCGGCATCCCTGGGTCGTCGACCTGAATGCAAAGAGGAAGACTACGCGCCGGGATAAGACCTTAGGCCCATGCAGCCGATCACGGGAGGGGGAATCGTGCGAATCAGGGCCGGGCGGAACCTCAGTAGGGCACGGCACTTGCGGTCGCCGGACACACGTCGATGCAGTTCATGGTGGAGGATCATGGGTCGAAGTTTGTCATTGACAAGGGTTTGGGCCGCCCTCAAGATACGGTCGTGGATCGCCTTGGCAGGATGCATTCCGGGAAGAATCATGAAGGGGCAAACATGATGACTCGACTGGCTCTGGGGTTCGTGTTGGCGGCGGGGTTCCTGGTCGGTTGTGCTCAGGAGCCGCCGCCCGAGCGCGCGCAGGTGAGGCCGGTGCGGGCCGTGCGGGTTGCGGACCCGACCATTGTCCGGCGCGG
>JBGTFI010000235.1:0-5021 GCA_041747335.1 Phycisphaeraceae bacterium
GGCCGCTCAGCCCCGACGGTTCGGGGATCGCCTCCAGCCCGCTGCCCACCGCGGAACCCTCAAGCTCCGCCGCCGCGCCCTCCATCACCCCCGAACCCATGCCCGATCCCAGGCCCGAAGCGTCCATCGCGGAACTGCCCATCGCCGATTCCGCCAGCGCCGAAGCACCCAGAGCCGAAGCCCCCGCCTGGCTGTCGTCGCTGGGGTAGATCTCATCAAGCAGCTCCGCACCGAGACTCGTGTCGTCGCTCTCACGCGTCAGGTCGAGCAGCCCGGACCCGGAACCGACGCTCTCGAGCGCGAGCGCCTCATCATCCATCGACGACGATTCAGTGACGCGCGTCTGCGCCGCCGGGTCCGCCAGCTCGATCTCGCCGCTCTCGAACACGCTCATGCCCGTGCCGGACTTCGTCTCGTCCGAATCGGGGGCGCGGGTTCCCGTTCGGCCGGGCCCGCGTTCGCCCGTGGCGGTCTCGGCCGCAAGGTCAATCCGGTCGCCGGCGCGCGTGTCCGCCAGCGGAATCACGTCCTCGATGTCCTCTTCGTCCAGCGCTTTGCTGGAGACCATCGAGTCCACCTGGTCGCGTTTGAACATCAGCTTGTCCCGGTCGCGGAACTGCTGCAGGCGTCCCTCGGCGGCAAGCTCCTTGATCTTGTCCACGCTCACGCCCAGGGCGTCCGCGGTCTCCTCGAGGGTGTAGAACATCTTGGCCATGGGAAACGCTCCTTCGCGGATGATCCGTCATCGGGGCGCCCGGCGGGCGCGAACCGGTCGATACTTCTGACGCAGCCTTACTTTATGACCGCGGCCGGAGTCTGACAAGGCCCGATCCGTCACAGGCTCAACTCTTGAGCGCAAAATGCTGGCTCTGAATCGGGACCAGAACCTCCACAATGTCGTGCAGCACCTGCGCCGGCGAACCGATCGAATCCACTTCCATGACTCTGTCCACCGGGTAGTGCTCCAGCACCGGAAGCGTCTCTTTCTCGTACACCGCCCAGCGCTTGCGGATCACCTTCTCGTCCGCGTCGTCAAACCGGTTCTCCTTGAGCGCCCGGCGGCGCAGGCGGCGGATCATCTCATTCTTGTCGCGACAGACCAGATGCACGATCCGCAGCACATCGATGTGCGAATCCATGAGATTCGCCTGCTCACGCGTGCGCGGAATACCATCCAGAATCAGCAGGTCGTCATTCGGTTTGTAGTCCCCCAGGATCGTGTGCGCCTTGATCGCCTGCGCCCACATCTTCACCGTCACATCATCCGGAACAAGCTCCCCGCGCGAGCTGAACTCGTAAAAAATCCTGCCCAGCTCGCTGTTGATGTCCATCGACCGGAACACATCCCCGCACGCGCAGTGGTAAAAGCCCGGAATCCGCCCCAGGATCGCGCCCTGCGTCCCCTTGCCCGCGCCGGGAGCGCCGAAGAGAAGCACGGTCTTGTAGAGGTCGGGCATGGAGGCTCCACAATCGGCGGCCGGGCTGCCCAAACAAGGCGGAACAGCCGGCGGCGAAACTCAACGCGGCACGTGTTCCTCTTCGAGCAATTCAGGATCCCGCCGAGCAAGATGAGCAAAATCACCACCCGGGCGCTGCGCGGAGCGGGCCGAAAGCCCCGGCCCCGCACCCACCGATGAAGCCTCGCTCGAACGCACCCAGTCCAGACTCCCGCAGTACCACTCGTACGCGTACCCGATGATCACCAACCCCAGGAACGGCGCTCCCAGGACCAGCGCCTCGACGGGATAGTGCCGGTAGACCACCGCCCAGGGGTAGATCAGCGCCACCTCGACATCGAACACCAGATAAAACAGCGCCACAATGTAGAACCGCAGGTCGAACTGAACCCAGCTCTCGCCGATGGTCGGTTCGCCGCACTCGTAAATGGCCTTCTTCTCAGCATTTGGGAGCGAGGGACGGAGCAGCTTCCCCACCATCAGATTGAACAGCACAAACCCGCACCCGGCGGCGAGAAAAAGCGCGATGGTGAGAACCGGTCCCACGAGGTGAGGCTCCTTGGTGGTCGAGCGGGCATCATAGTAACGGGCACTGCGGTTGCCAAGTGGGATCAGGGACCGGCACGGGACGAAATACCCCGCGTGCCAGCGTTTCAGTCCTGAAGGGGTTGTCGAGAATTATTCTAAACTACCCTCAAACGCCCTTGAAATCGTACCCGATAGGTGCTATTAATATCCCAGTGAGATTGTAACTGAGAACCGATCTCACCTCCGACCAACAAAAGGCCCCGCAACCCGATGATCACGCTCTCACGCAAGGCCGACTACGCACTCGTCGCCCTGGCCCACCTCGGCCAGGGGCGCGGGGACGCGGCCGTGAGCGCCCGGATGATCGCCGAACGATACAAGCTCCCCGCGGCCCTGCTGATGAACATCCTCAAGGATCTCGCACGCGTCAAGCTCGTCCGCTCCACGCGCGGGGCAGGCGGGGGATACACCCTGGCTTGCGATCCCGCCCGGGTCACGCTCCTGGATGTCGTTCGGGCAGTGGACGACAAACATCAACCGCTCACCCCCTGCGCCTGCGACCACGACGCCCTTCCCATCCTGGGACAGGAAAGCTGCCACCTTTCGGGCGATTGCCCGATCCGCGAACCGATCCAGCGCTTGCACCGCAGGCTTCAGCAGTTCCTCACGGAAGTGACGCTGGCGGACCTCATCGGCAGCGAGGTGAACGTCGCCGCGGACGAAGTGCAGATCACCCCAGGCGACCGGACGAACCGGAGCGATCGATTGAGGCAACGAAAGGACCGGTCCGTGCTGGCTGCACAAGGCTGATCCAAGCCCCCGTCGCGCCGCACCGGCCCCCACAGGAAGGCAACCGAATATGGCAGTGAAACTTCCGATCTACATGGACCACAACGCCACCACGCCGGTCGATCCGCGCGTGTTTGACGCGATGAAGCCCTACTTCTGCGAAAAGTTCGGCAACGCCGCCAGCCGCAACCATCAGTTCGGCTGGGAGGCCGAGGACGCGGTGAAACGCGCCCGTGAACAGGTCGCCGCGCTCATCAAGGCCGACCCCAAGGAGATCGTCTGGACCAGCGGCGCCACCGAATCGAACAACCTGGCGATCAAGGGCGCCGCCCAGATGTACAAGGACAAGGGCCGCCACATCATCACCGCCACCCACGAACACAAGGCCGTGCTCGACCCGTGCAAGCGCCTCCAGCGCGAGGGGTACGAGGTGACCTGGCTGGAGCCGGACAAGTACGGGGAGATCACGGCGGAGCAGGTCGCCCAGGCGATCCGCCCGGACACCATCCTCGTCACCCTCATGTGGGCCAACAACGAGCTTGGCTCGATCAACGAAGTCCCGAAGATCGGCAAGGTCTGCCATGAGAAGGACGTGATCTTCCACACCGACGCCACGCAGTGGGTCGGCAAGATGCCCGTGAATGTCGAAGAGGACCACATCGACCTGCTCTCGGCCTCGGCCCACAAGCTCTACGGCCCCAAGGGTGTGGGGATGCTCTACGTGCGGCGCAGGCGGCCTCGCGTGCGGCTCTCGCCGATTCTCGACGGCGGGGGGCACGAGCGCGGGATGCGCTCGGGCACGCTCAACGTCCCGGGAATCGTCGGCATGGGCATGGCCTGCGAAATCTGCGACAAGGAGATGATCGAAGAGGCCTCCAGACTCACGAAGCTGCGCGACCGCCTGATCGACGGCATCCTCAGCCGCATCGACATCGCCGTCCTCAACGGGCATCGCACCCGTCGCCTTCCGCACACGGCCAACATCAGCTTCCCGTTCGTCGAGGGCGAGTCGCTCATGATGGCGATGAAGGAAGTGGCCGTCAGCAGCGGATCGGCGTGCACCAGCGCCTCGCTCGAACCGAGCTACGTGCTCAAGGCTCTGGGGCTGGGTGACGAACTGGCCCACAGCTCGATCCGATTCGGGCTGGGGCGGTTCAATACGCAGGAGGAAGTGGACTACGTGATCGAGAAGGTGGTCAAGTCCGTGAACCACCTGTTGGCGATGAGCCCGCTTTACGAGATGCACCTGGAAGGGATCGACATCTCGAAGGTCCAGTGGGCGGCGCACTGAACGCGGCGCCGAGCCGTGCGGAAACGGACGATAACGACCAACGCAAGGAGACCCCCGATGGCATACAGCGAAAAGGTGATTGACCATTACGAGCGCCCGCGCAACGTGGGCAGCCTTCCCAAGGACGCGCCCAACGTGGGCACGGGCGTCGTGGGCGCCCCCGAGTGCGGCGACGTGATGAAGCTGCAGATTCAGGTGAACGACGAGACCGGCGTCATCGAGGACGCGAAGTTCAAGACGTTCGGGTGCGGATCGGCGATCGCTTCGTCGTCTCTCGCCACGGAGTGGATGAAAGGGCGGACAGTCGAAGAGGCGCTGTCGATCAAGAACACGGACATCGTGCAGGAGCTGGCGCTTCCGCCGGTGAAGATCCACTGCTCGGTGCTGGCCGAGGACGCGATCAAGAGCGCCATCGCCGACTACCAGAAAAAGCGCGCCCAGCGTACGGGCGTCGCCGAACCGGCGGGCGCCGGTCAGGCCCGGTGATCGAGAGCCAACCGCCACCGGAAGTGTGGATATCATTAAAGCAGGAGACATGCGTCATGGCGATTGAACTGACCGAGACCGCGGCCCGCGAAATCAGGACCATCATCGAACAGCAGGAGCTTGACCAGGAGAAGGTGCGCCTGAAGGTGGGCGTCAAGGGCGGAGGCTGCTCGGGCTTCAGCTACATCCTGGACCTGACCGAGAACGAGCGCGAGACCGACGAGCGCTTCGAGAGCCACGGGGTGCAGATCATCTGCGATCCTAAGAGCTACCTCTACCTCAACGGAACGAGGATCGACTTCAAGGACGAAATCATGGGCCGGGGGTTCGTCTTCAGCAACCCCAACGCCTCGACCACGTGCGGGTGCGGCAGCTCGTTCAGCGCGTAAGCGCCCGCTTCTGTAACGCGGAATCTCAAGGCCCGCTTCACCTTCGAGGCGGGCTTTTTCCATTGGGGAAAGATGGGCAGG
>JBGTFI010000236.1:0-1932 GCA_041747335.1 Phycisphaeraceae bacterium
CACCATCCTGCTCGATCCGACCAACCCCAAGCGCATCTTCATCGCCATTTCCGCGGCCGGGGCCTTCCGCACCGACGACGGCGGACCGACGTGGAAGCCGATCAACCGCGGGCTGCGCTCGCAGTACATCCCCGATCCCGATGCCGAAGTCGGCCACTGCGTTCACCGCATCGCCCTGCACCCCTCGCGCCCGGGCGTGCTGTACATGCAGAAGCACTGGGATGTCATGCGCAGCGATGATGCCGGCGACCACTGGCGCGAAGTCAGCGGCAACCTCCCCAGCGACTTCGGCTTCCCCATCGATGTCCACGCCCACGACCCCGAAACGATCTACGTCGTCCCGATCAAGAGCGATTCCGAGCACTTCCCGCCCGATGGCAAGCTCCGCGTCTACCGCAACAAGACCGGTGGCCAGGATGAGAAGGCCTGGGAGGCGCTCGCCGACGGGCTGCCGCAGAAGGATTGTTACGTCAACGTCTTGCGCGACGCGATGAGCGTCGACACGCTCGACCCCTGCGGCCTCTACTTCGGCACCACCGGCGGACAGGTCTACGCCTCGGCCGATGGCGGCCCGCGCTGGACGCCGATCGTGCGCGACCTGCCGGCCGTGCTGTCGGTCGAGGCCCAGGTGCTGCCATGATCCGCGTCGAGCTACCCTTCCACCTGCGCACCCTCGCGGGCGCTGATGGGGAAGTCATCCTCGAAGTCGAGCGGCCGGTGACGATCGCCTCGGTGCTCGATGCGCTCGAAGCCCGCTACCCGATGCTGCGCGGAACGATCCGCGACCAGGGGACGCGGCGCAGGCGGGATCTTGTGCGTTTCTACGCCTGCGGTGAAGACCTCTCCCACGACCCCCCCGATGCGCCGTTGCCAAAGGAGGTTGCTTCCGGGGGCGAACCGCTGATCGTGCTGGGCGCGATCGCGGGGGGGTAGGGCGCAGAAGGTGCGGCGACATCGCCATCCCCGTTCATGTCCCCGCGCACGACGCGCCAGGCGTTGTAGAGGTAGACGGTGCGCTCGCCGTAGGGCGTGGATTCGTGGCGCTGCGCGATGAAACCGGCCGAGTTGATCATCGCCATGATGTTATAGTTGGCGTCCGCCAAAGTCCAGAAGTGCTCGCGGCATTCACGGGAGCGGTAAGGTGTCGGGCGACTAACCGCCGGGCAGAGTGCCCCGCCAAGTGGGTTTCATCTGAGTGGGATGAAGTCACCCAACGGATCCGGTTTCGTGGGCATAGAATCAGGGCTTCCATCGTGTACACGCCAGGTCCACCACTCCGAAGGAATGTCCCGGAATCTTCCAACCCGACCATTGAATATGAGGTAAACCTCCAATTGCAGACCAGCGTACCCCGCTAACCCATTGAAGAATTCCGATTTCACAAGCGGAGCGGTCACCCGCTTGCCTGTGGCATCAATGACGTACCAATTGTCGTCTGTGCTCACAGCCGCATATCCATCATGGTGCGCGAGGCCGTAGTCGAGTGTTGGCGCGACCACAAAGTCAGCAGATCGATTGATATAGCCGACCTGATCGCCCACCTGGACCGCGGCCACTCCGGACATAAAATCCTCAACGTGCAAGAACTGACTCTCGATCACCAGCTTGAAACTCTGGTCCACGAAGCCCCAGAGACCACCAGATTCATCCGTTAGAACTGCAGCGAGGCCCTCGGAAAAGCTGTAGGCTTCCTGAAAAGCCGCGACGATCTCGCCATTGCGATTGATGAACAGCGTACGTCCGCTATCAACTCGGAAGGCGGCGAAGCCCTCTTTGAATCGCATGGGCCATCCAATCAGTTCGTCAGATGGTGGCCTGATGACTCTGCCCGTGTGACCTGCCCCCATTTCATGTACCAGGTGTTATGAGAGTCGGGGTTTGGGGTTCTGTCGCTTGCCGGGCCGTAGCGCAGGGGAGGGGCGCAGCCCCGAC
>JBGTFI010000237.1:0-11621 GCA_041747335.1 Phycisphaeraceae bacterium
AGTTTGGCGGCAGCGTGCGCGGAAGCTGCTCGCGGTGGCGCGTGAGCAGCGCCGCGGGCCGGCCGATCATCCGCGAGGCCTCGATCCCCGCCTTGAAAAATGAACGCGCCTGCGCGTTGGCGCTGCCGGGAGTCATCACGATCGGCAGGCGCTCCGGCGAAGCCGCGCCGAAAAAACGCTCAGCCTCAGCCGGCAGCGCCAGCACGTCCGCCTCATCGTAGAGCGGAAACCCCGTCAGCTTCACAAACCCCGGCCAATCCACCTGCGGCGGCGCGAACCAGTCCGGAAACAGCCCCAGCGTCAGCCTGGGACTGAGCCACCAATCCTTGAAAACGCGCTTCACCGCCGGCAGCCCGAGCTCCGCGCGCAGAGCATTGATCGGCGGCACGAAGTAACGATCGATCACGAAATCCACCAGCCGCCACTGCGCATCCTTGAGCCAGTGCGGCATCCACGGCGCGAGCATCAACGATCGGGGCGCCCCCGGAAACACCGGCGTATCGAAGTTGCTCCGGAACGACGCGGGCGCGAGCTGGATGCTCGCGGTGGGAATCTCGTGCTTGTCCTGCGCGATGCGCGCCCCGAACGCCAGCGCCCCGGCCACCACGACCGTCTTGCCCGGCCGGTGATGCTCGACGATCAGGTCGTATTGCCTGCGCGCAATCGGTGTCACGAACTGCGCCATCAGCCTCATGCTCGCCGGGCCGGGCTTCCACAGGTCCGGATGCTCCAGCGCCGCCCGGAACTCCTCATCCGTCCCGACTTCCACGTACCCCAGCCCCGCGCGCAGCGTCATCTCCCGGAAGTGCCCGCTGACGAAGACGGTCACCTCATGCCCGCGCCGCCGAAGCTCGCGCCCAAGACCGATGAACGGATGCACATCGCCGTGCGACCCGACGGGGAAGAGAAGAAAGTGGAGGGGGGAGGGAGGCAAGGGGGGAAATCATAAGAAACAACCAGCAGGCAATCACCAGTGGGGCGGGCGTCTCGCCCGCCATCACAGCGAAGCTGTGAACATCCGATCGAATGTGAACATACAACTGTTGCAATTCAGGCCTTCGGCCTGATGGCGGGCGAGACGCCCGCCCCACCGCCCAAACGTCTACCGCCCCACCCCCTCCAGCTCCGGCCTCTGGTACGCGCTGCGGATCGTCCCGCTCTCCGTCACGCTCGATTTCCAGTCGCACGGATGCGCCGCCTCGCCGAGGCCGAAGTCGCTCTCATAAAGCCGCTCGATCTCGTCAAGCGTCTCCCTCGGGAGCGCCGGAGCATCCGCCGCCGCCGCGAACTCCTTCACGTCCTCCAGCTTCAGCAGGTTCGGCTCGATCGACACCATCGCCGGAAAGCTCGCCAGCCACGCGAACGAAAGCTGACGGATCGACAGCCCGTGACGCTTCGCGATCGGCCGAATGATCTCGTTCTTCTTCAGCCCGTAGATCAGCCAGTTGCGGTCGCGGAACTTACGATGGTCCGACTGCGGAAACTGATGGTCCGGCGAGGTGAACTCCTCATCCAGGATGCCCGAATTGGTCGGCACCCGCGCGATCACCCCGCCACGCCCGCGCGCCTGGGCGATCTCGCAGAACTCCCTGCCGGGATCCTGCTCGTACATGTTGAAGACCGTCTGCACCACCGCCGCGTCCCGCTCGATGAACGACTGATACCCCTCCTCCCGCCACCCGATCGCCGGCCCCAGCGCCACGCCCCACTCGCGGATTTTCCCCTGCGCCCTGAGATCCTCAAGCGCTTCAAACATCTCATCGGAAAACTGCGGCAGCTTCAGGTTGTGCGCCTGGAGCAGGTCAATGCACTCAATCTTCATGCGCTCAAGCGACTGCTCGACCTCGAAGCGCACGGCCAAGGCCGAGAAATCCTGCTTGCGCTCGCGGTGGCCGCCCTCCTCGCCGGGGTCGGAATAAAAGTCGTACCCGAACTTGGTCGAGATCACCAGGTTCTCCCGCCCGGCGTACTCGATCGTCTGCGCCATCAGCGCCTCGGCCCGCCCGTTGCCGTACGCAGGGGCCGTGTCAAAAAAGTTCACACCCAGATCAACAGCCTGATTCTGAAGCCGCACGCCGTCCTCATCGGTGAACTCCCCCCACCAGTTCGTCCCGAAAACAAAGTTGCCGAATCCCAGCAGGCTCACGGAAAGGTCTGTGCCGGGGATGGTTCGATACTGCATGGCCGATCACTCCAAAGCGGGGTCGTTTTCTGGACCAGACATTATACTCGAATCGACTCCCAAGGGCTTGGCTTGCGCACACACCCTCCATCCCACCATCCCACCGGAACCTCCTCCTTGACGCCCACACTCGAAACCACCCTCACCCACGCTGAGCGCCTGTTGCCGGAGTTCCAAGCCGCCGTTGAGGGCGCATCGTTCCTCCGCCGGGGCGTCCACGTGAGCGAGGTCTTCTTCATTCGCGTCGCCGTCGGCGACCATCAGCCCCGGCAGATTCTCGAATCCGGCCGCGCCCTGGGCCAGAGCACCTGGCTGCTCGCTAAGTCATTCCCCCACACGCCCATCCTCAGCGTCGAACTCCACCCCGAACACGCCGATGCCGACGCCGCGCTCGAGCGCCTGCGCCCCCTCGCCAACGTCGCCTGTCTCTTCGGCGACTCGCGCATCCTGCTCCCGGCCATGGCGCTTCCGGGGGATGTCATCGTCATCGACGGCCCGAAAGAAATCCGCGCCCTCAAGCTAGCCTACCGCCTCCTTCGCGAGAAGAAACCCGCGATGGTCTTCATCCACGACTGCACCCCCGGCACGGCCATCCGCGCCCACCTCGAAAAACACTGCCCCTTCGCCTTCTACAGCGACCACCCGGACTTCATCGCCCGCTACAACCACCTCGACACCTACCTCGACGCGCAGGAGCGCCGCCTCTGGTCCGATCCCGCGACGTTCCCCAAGAACCGCGCCTATGGCGGAACCTTCGCCTGCCTGCCGCTGACGGAAGGCTTCCCCACAGTGCTCGACCAGGTCCGGCTGATCACGGCGCGCACATTTTACAACCTCAAACGCTCCCTCCGCCGAAGGCTGGAGCGGGAGACGGACCACGAACATGAGTGAACCCCCGCCGCCCAGCACGCCGCACTTCCGCGAAGTCCAAAGATTCACGCAGATCTGGCTCTGGGCACTCATACTTCCGGCGACCCTTGGCCCGGCGGCGCTGCTTCTCTACGGCATGGTCCAGCAGCTCGCCCTCGGCCGACCCTGGGGCAGCAAGCCCATGGCCGATGCCGCCCTCTGGGTCTTCGGCCCAGCCATGATCGCCCTTTGCATGGGCGTTGTTCTCATGCTCGCCGCCTCCAGGCTCATCACCGAAGTCCGCGACCGCGGCCTGTTCATCCGCTTTGTCCCCTTTCACCTGCGCTTTCACCGAATCCCCCTCGAAGATGTCACCGACTGCCGCACCGTCACCTACCATCCGATCGCCGAGTACGGCGGCTGGGGCATCCGTATGACCTTCAAAGGCAAAGCGTACAACGTGACCGGAAACCGCGGCGTCCGCCTCGACTTCACCAACCACCGCCACCTCCTCATCGGCTCCCAACATCCCGAAGAACTCGAACAATCAATCCTCGAACTCCTCGCCGAATCCCCTACACCCCCACAACACACCTGAACACAACCCACAACCCACAACCCACAACACCCGGCAATCTTCAATCGTCAATCTTCAATCGTCAATCTCCCAAACTCCCCCTTCAGCGCCGCGTACAGCCGCTGATACTGCCCGTGACCCTTCTCATACAGCTTCGCCACCCCGCGATCGGGTTTGCGCCGTTCCGTCTCTTCGATCACCGCCTTGCACGCCTGGGGCACGCTCGACCACACCCCCGTCCCGACGCCCGCCAGCAGCGCCGCGCCATAGGCCGGCCCCTCCTGCGCGTTGATCGTCGCCGTTGCCCGCCCGTAGATATCCGCCTGGAGCTGCCGCCAGAACGCGCTCCTCGCCCCGCCCCCGGAAACGCGCACCGTCTTCACCCCGATCCCCATCCCTTCCATGATCCGCAGCGCATCGGCCATCCCGTACGTCACACCCTCCAGCAGCGACCGGATCATCGCCGCACGATTGTGCCTGGCCGTCAACCCGATCCACCCGCCCCGCGCGTGCGGATCCGGATACGGACACCGCTCCCCCGTCAGATAGGGCAGAAAGTAAAGCCCCTCGCACCCGGGCGGGGCCTTCTCCGCCTCCTCGATCAGCAGCTCATACACCTCGCGCTTTTCCTTGCGCGCCCGCGTCTGCTCATCCAGCGCCATGTGGTTGCGGAACCACTGGAACGATCCCCCCGCAGAGAGCATGCACCCGAACACGCACCACTTGCCCTCCACCGCGTGACACATCGTGTGAACCCGACCCATCGGGTCGTAGGTCGGCTCTTCCGCGTGCGCGAAGACCACGCCGCTGGTTCCCAGCGTGGCGCTGACGATCCCCGCGCTGACGATCCCGTTGCCCACCGCCCCGGCCGGCTGATCCCCGCTCCCCCCCGCCACCGGTGTTCCCTCAGCCAACCCCAGCGCCCGCGCGCCCTGCTTGTGCAGCCGCCCGGTCACCACGTGCGATTCATGCACCGCCGGAAACAGCGCCGCATCCAGCCCCAGCAGCGACATCACCTTCCGGTTCCACCGCCGCTTTTTCACATCCAGCAGCAGCGTCCCCGACGCGTCGCCCACGTCCGTCGCGAACTCGCCGGTCATGCGAAAGCGGATGTAATCCTTCGGCAGCAGCACCTGACGCACTCGGTCGAAAGTCTTGCGCTCATGCAGCCGCAGCCACAACACTTTCGGCGCCTGAAACCCCGTCAGCGCGGGGTTGCCGACCATCTGAATCAGTTTCTTCCTCCCACCCGCAGCCGCCTCGATCTCCTCGCACTCGCGAATCGTGCGCTGATCGTTCCATAACAGCGCATTGCGCAGCGGTTCCTCACCCTCGCCCAGAAAGACCGATCCGTGCATCTGCCCCGACAGCCCGATGGCGCTGACCTGCTTCCCGCTCACCTTCGCCGCCCGCAGCACCGCCTTCGTCGCCTTGCCCGTCGCCTCCCACCACTGCCTGGGATCCTGCTCCGACCACCCCGGATGCGGTGAGTACAGATCGTGCTCCGCCACCGCCGTGGCGACCACCCGCCCGTCAAAGTCGCACAGCAGCGTCTTGGTCCCCGACGTGCCGATATCAATGCCCAGCAGGTATGACATGACTCGATCGCTCCGTGTGATGCGGACCCGCCGCGCAAGCCAAGCGCCGACGGAGCTTCGATCATAGAAAAAACCCGCACAAGGTGTGCAACGCCGGGTGCCATGGGCAAAGCTCTGCTTGCCCGTGAACGGATCACATCAGATCAGAGATGCCGCACGCATCCCATGCTGGGCCTCACCACAGCGACCAAAACCCCCGGAGCAGACCCTCCCCACCCGGCGGGGAAACATCGAAATCAATGGAGCGGATCGGGATCGAACCGACAACCTCAGCCTTGCAAAGGCCGTGCTCTCCCAATTGAGCTACCGCCCCGGCCAACACCCCCGGACACGCCCCGGACACGCCAAGTCTAGCCTCTTCCATCCCCAATGCCAACCCCACAGCGAACCCACGACCCCAGACCCAGGACTCTCCACGACTCAAGACCCCATGCAATCAGCCCCTTTCTGTGCTAAGCTGGGCGATTCGGCCAATGGAGCGCGGAGTCCGTCGCGGTGAGGCACCAACGATGAGTTTGACCCAGACCTGGGCGCCCTACTTTCTCAGCAAGATAAGAACGCGCGGGCGCGAATATCAGCGGCAAGGCCGCGTCCAACAACTCCCCCCCCACGAGGGCGAACTCCTTCGAGCTCAGGTCGATGGAGAGGACAGCTACCTCGTCACCGTCGGTGCCTCGGCCTCCGAAGCCGTTGCTCACTGCACCTGTCCTTACTACGCCCAGGGCGCCTACTGCAAGCACATCTGGGCGGCGCTCGTGGATTTCGACCTCCAGGCCGGCGACCCCGACGGACCCAACGGCGATGACGCCCTCAACAGCTCGATCCAATCGGGAATCCCCCAGCCGCCCAAGGCCCGCAAGCGAACCGGACCCCGCGAACCCATGCGCCCGCGCCAACCGCAGTGGATGACCCAGCTGGGGGTCTTGCGCCTTCCTTCCGATGCGTACGATGCCGCCCCGCCCCCCGCCCCCGGAACACCCGGCTTCGATGAACCGCTGATCCGACGCGTCTACTACCTCATCCAGCCCCACGCAGGCAACTGTCGACAGGCTGTCGTCGTAAGACTCGCCCAGCGAACACCCCGACGCGGAGGCTGGAGCAGTCTCAAACGCCTTCGCGTCAGCAGGGAAACGCTCCGTCACACCGAAGCCTCCCTCGAACCCGAAGACCGCGCCCTCTGCGCCGCCCTCGTCGGCGCCGGCGCGGTCGAAGAGGACGACGACACAAGAACCGCCCCCCAGACCGCCCGGCCCCACGCCGTCTTCCAACTCCCCGCCGGCGCGCAGCGAACCCTCATTCAACGCATGATCGCCACCGGAAGATGCATGCTCGAACTGACGCACGGCCGCCCGATCCCACTCGATTGGGACGGCGACGAACCCTGGCAACTCTGGGCCGTGGGCGTCGAGGATGAAGACGCCCTCGAAGTCTCCGTCGAGCTGCGACGCGGCGAAGACCGCATCCCCATCGACGAACCCTCCCTCATCGTCCCCGGTGTCGACGGTCTGGTCATCAACCACGGCCGAGTCGCCCCCTTCGACGACGGCGGCGCGACCCGATGGGTCCGCCAGTTCCGTGAGGAGGCCGACTCACTCGGCGAACCACAGCCCCTGCGCATCAACCGCGACGAGCTCGATACCTTCCTCGAACGACTCTACCAACTGCCGCGACTCCCCGCCCTCGATCTGCCCGACCAACTCGCCTGGCCCGTCGAAAAACCCAAGCCATCCCCAAGGCTCGACCTCTTCAGCCCCGCCGCGGGTTCCTCCGGCGGACCGATCGAGGCCGTCTGTTACTTCGATTACGCCGGCCACTCCGCCACCCCCGATCACCCCGGCCAGTTCATCGTCCCCCAAACGGCCGATCACCAATCCGACGACGACCCCTCCGCGCCCCCCGCCGAACCGGCGCCGACCCGCCGCGCCATCATCCAGCGCGACCTCCAACTCGAACGCCGCGCCCTTGCCTTCCTCGAATTGCTCGGCTTCTCCCGCGCCCGCGACGGCGCCGGTGATCGCTTCACCCTCACCCCGCGACTCCTCCCCCGCGTCGTCGATGTCCTCACCCGCTGGGGCTGGGTCGTCCGCGCCGACCGACGCATCGTCCACCAGCCCTCCACGCCCCGTCTCTCCGTCGTCAGCGGAATGGACTGGTTCGAACTCCGCGGCGCCGTCGCCTTCGAGACCGCCACCGGCGTCGAAGAGCTCACCCTGCCCCAGATCCTCGCCGCCGCTCGCGAGGGCAAGGCCATGATCACCCTCAGCGACGGCTCCCAGGGCCTGCTCCCCCAACAATGGCTCGCCGAGCACGGCCTGCTTGCCGCCGTCGCCTCCGCCAAAGACGACCACCTGCGCTTCAAGCCCTCCCAGACGGCCCTCCTCGACGCCCTGCTCAGCGAAACCCTCGATGTCCACGTCGATGAGCGCTTCGCCGAAGCACGCCGACGCCTCCACGAATTCGACGGCGTCGTCCCCATCGATGCAACCCCCCAATTCCACGGCGAGCTTCGCCCCTACCAGAAAGACGGCCTCGGTTGGCTCGCCTTCCTCAGACGCTTCATGATGGGCGGCGTCCTCGCAGACGACATGGGACTCGGCAAAACCATCCAGGTCCTCGCCATGTTCGATCGCATGCGCGAAGAAGCTCCCCAGCCCCCCAAACCCTCCCTCATCGTCGTCCCACGTTCCGTCGTCTTCAACTGGCTCGACGAGGCCGAAAAGTTCACCCCAAACCTCCGCATCCTCCCCTACACCGGCCCAGAGCGCCACGCACTCCGCGATGACATGGACCAATACGACCTCGTCATCACCTCCTACGGCCTGCTCCGCCGCGATATCAACGAACTCCGAAACCGCCCATTCCACTACGTCATCCTCGACGAAGCACAGGCCATCAAGAACCCCCAATCCCAGGCCGCCAAATCCGCACGCCTCCTCCAGGCCGACCACCGCCTCGCCCTCACAGGAACACCCGTCGAAAACCACCTCGGAGACCTCTGGTCCATCTTCGAGTTCCTCAACCCCGGCCTCCTCGGCAGCGCCACACGCTTCGGCGAACTCATCCGACAATCCGGCGGCGCTCCGCCACGCCCCGGCCGACCCGCTCACGACGATGCCGACCTCTTCCGACGCTTCGCCGCCCCCATTCCGGGGGCCGACGGGGCCGACGGTCCCGCCATCGCCCCCGACTTCAGCGCCCTGCCCCCGCCCCCCGAGGAATTCACCCACCGCGCCCTCACCGCACCCACCGGCCCGCGACACCTCCACGCCGAAGAAGCCGCCTCACTCGTCGGCAAGGCCCTGCGGCCGTTCATCCTCCGCCGCACCAAAAAGCAGGTCCTCGACGAGCTCCCCGAAAAAACCGAGCAGACCATCCTCTGCCAGATGGAACCCCCACAGCGAAAGATCTACCAGGACCTCCTCAAGTACTACCGCGGAACCCTCCTCAGCAAACTCGACGCACCCGGCTCCTCCATCTCCGGCTCCGCCATCATGGTCCTCGAAGCGCTCCTGCGCCTGCGACAGGCCGCCTGCCATCCCGCACTCATTGACAAGGACAAAGCACCCGCGGCCGAAAGCGCCAAGCTCGAAGTCCTCATGGAACGCATCGCCGACCTTGTCGATGAAGGCCACAAGGCCCTGATCTTCAGCCAGTTCACCTCCTTCCTCGCCCTCGTCCGCGAACGACTCGAAAAGGAAAAGATCACCTACGAATACCTCGACGGCCAGACCCGCAACCGCAAGGAACGCGTCGAACGCTTCCAGACCGATCCCGACTGCCCACTCTTCCTCATCAGCCTCAAAGCCGGCGGCCTGGGCCTCAACCTCACCGCCGCCTCCTACGTCTTCATCCTCGACCCCTGGTGGAACCCCGCCGTCGAAGCACAGGCCATCGACCGCGCCCACCGCATCGGCCAGACCCAGCACGTCTTCGCCTATCGCCTGATCTGCGAAGACACCGTCGAACAACGCATCATCGAACTCCAGAACAAAAAACGCCAACTCGCCGACGCCATCGTCACCGGCCAGGAAAACCTCCTGCGAAACCTCACCCGAGACGACCTGGAAAAGCTGCTGAGTTGAAAAAACCCGGAAAGGTAGGGTGGGTTGAGGCCGCGAAACCCACCATCCCCGGCCACGACTCACCCAAACGCGTCGCCCGGTCAAGCAGCGTTCATCAAGCGCAGCGGACGCACCGAAACACCCCTCCCCAACGAGCCGCGCGCGTCAGCAAGCGGAAAGCCCCGGAAGTAGCCCCCGGAAGTAGGAAGTAGGGTGGGTTGAGTCCGCGAAACCCACCATCACCGCTGAACGTTTCACCCCCGCCGCCGCACGAGCGCCAACAATCCAACCCCCATCAACGCCCCCACACCCGGCTCCGGCACACTTCCGGGGGCACCCGCCAGCAGCGCCTCGAACGCCGCCACATCGAACGCATCCAGCGCGCCATCCCCATTGATATCCCCGACAAGATCAGGGTCAACTCCCGGATACGCAGCCAGATAGGCCGGACGATCCGCCAGCGCCATCTCGAACGGCGCGACATCGAACGCATCGAGAACCCCATCGTTGTTGAGGTCGCCCAGCGGGGTGCTCGCCATCATTCCGTTGATCTCGATGATGTCGCCGTTCAGCCACGATCCCAGCCCCAGGAATCCCGTCCCCATCACGCCGTTGAACTCCGCACCGTCGCGCAGGTAATAGAGCGTGTGCCCGTTGAGGTCGAGCACCGCGTCCCCCAGCAGTTGCAGGCCGTAGGTGTACACATCGGAATCCAGCCGCACATGGTTATCCGCTTCACCCAGGCCGTCGCCCAGCACCAGCGTGCCGAACGCGAAGTTGTCGAGCAAGCCCTCCGGTTCCGCGCCGCGCTCGTTGATCCAGGCGTGGTTGATGATCTGCGGCGAGTTTGCCGGCCGATTGCCATCGAGCGTGACGGTCGAGAAGGTGAGGTTGTAATCCTCGAATGCCAGCGAGCCGTTGAAGAAGCTGCCGCGCACGAAGATACCCTCTAACGCTGTGAGGGAGCGCCCGCCACCACCGCCCCCGGTCTGCCCCCCATCGTCAGCAATATCCGTAAAGAAATACGAGGCCCCCGACGCGACGACGATGTTCCTGCCGACGTTGAGCGTCCCCCCGGTGAAGGTGTACACCCCCGGCCCGGCCAGCCCGCCCAGCAGCAGATCGCGCCCCACCTCGTGCATCCCCCCCGACTGATTGAAGAACCCCGACCCGCGCCCCGCGACCGAGACATCCCTGCCGACGTGAACTTCGCCGCCAGTGAGATTGAACGTCCCCGTCGAACCGGCGTTGAAGCCGAGGTAGAGGTCGGCGACGGCGTTGGACTCGCTCGACGTGTTGATAATCGACAGCGTCCCGCCGGCCATGTCATAGGTGCCAACGGCGTTGTTGTTAAAGCCGACGTGGACGGTGGCGCCGGAGGTCGGGATTCGACTCATGACCTGCGCGATCCCGCCTGACTGCCTTAGGTTGCCGAGTCCGCCATAACCAACGATTAGGGTTGTCGCCCCTCCTCGAGCACCGATTTCCAGAAGCCCCCCACTCAGGTCATATAAGCCGGACCCCGTGCTGTGTTCGCCCACGATAACCCGTGTCGCCGGGCTACCGCTTGTAAACCCGAATTCCCGGTCGAGACGGACCGTTCCGCCGGTTTGGAGGAATTCGCCGCGTCCGCTTTGTCCAACAGTTACTGTGGTGGTTCCTCCACAACAGGAAGCTGGACCAACTACAACCAATTCGGCGTCCCCTGCGATTGAGTAAGAACCGAAACTACCCGTCTGGCTGCCTAGAACGAACTCAGGCGATTGCTGGCCCCTAGCCGCCATAAATCGCCCCCCCGATTGAACGAAATCCGCTGATCCCCTGACGCCAATTGTGACACTTCCTCCCGTCGTAATTATGCCCCCTCTCTGCTCGTAAATGCCCTCCCCCGTCGCCCATTCCCCCATCCGCAACTGAGACGAAGCCGAGTGCGTCCCGCTGAGCTGCACCAACCGGCCCTTGCCGGATACACCGACGCGCGTGTTCTCGGTCGCCACATCCACAAACTGCGTGAATGTCTCATCCGATCCCACATCCAGCCCGACCAACAGGTCCACCGCCCACACCGCCCCCGCCCCCGGATTGCCCGGCGCCCCCGGCAAGCCGCACACCACCCCCATCACGATCATCCCGGCCCAGATTCGCTTCATCCTGCTTGCCCTTCCGCTCCAGAGGACATGATCGGCAGCGGCCCACACCGGCCCCCGCTGAGCAAGATTATATCCCACCAGCTACCCGTGGCAAAGGCTCTGCGTCCCACAGCACCCCCCGACTTTGGACTTTGGACTTTGGACTTTGGACTTTGGACTCCCCCCCAACCTGCAACTTGCAACTTGCCAACTTGAAACTTCGTC
>JBGTFI010000238.1:0-3281 GCA_041747335.1 Phycisphaeraceae bacterium
GTGAGTTTCGATCGCGGGCGCTCGACCTTCGGCATCGACCTGGACGATCAGCCGGGCATCGATCGCGCCCGCGCCGTCCTGGACCCGCGAAATGCCCGCAACGACCGCGAAGCCTGCGCCCGATACTGGCGCGCGACCCTCGCCAGATCGCGATGGACCTGGGCCTCCGCCGCCTCCCCATCACCCGTAGCCTCCCCGCGTCCATCCCCCCAGGCCTGGACCCCCGACGCGGCCATGCACCAGCACCTGGCCGCCTTCACCTTCTATGCCGAGCAACTCGCGCGCCAACTTGAACAGCTCTCATGGAATGACAGCGGCCAGACGCTGACCGGCCGCGCGCTGGCATTCGATGAACCGCGCGACACACCCCCGCGCAGCGGTGAGGACGCCCAAACCGCCTGCGAATCACTCCTTACTCAACTCCGAAGGCTCGCCCAGACCCACCCCGCCGCCGGTTCCGCCCAAGGCGCGCTGTACGCCAACCGCGCCGACATGCTCATGCTCGAACGTGAAGCAAGGCGACTGGCATCTGAATCCCACCTCCAGCGCTGCGCCGTCGACCTTGACATCGCCGGCAGGCTCCTTCGCATCGTCATCGAGCTTGCCCTGCCCGGCGACGACCTCACCGCGCTTTACCAGGCCGACGCCACGCGCGACGCATCTCTTGCCGCTCCGGCCGATGTTTTCGATGAACTAAGCACCCTCTCCCTCCACCACGCGACCCTCTGGACCATCCTCGCCGACGGGCTCACCGCGCGAGCTAAACCATGAACCGATTCTCCACGTCCATCGCTAGTTCTCCCAGCGCCGCACCGCTTCGCCAGGCGCTCGCCCTCGCCGCACTGTTGTCTCTGCTCCTGCTCATGGGCGCTGACGAGCAACCCGCCGATCGCGCGTTACAGCTCAGATCCCTCCAAGCTCACGTCCTCACCGACCCCTTCAACCTCCAGAAACTTGATGAACTCCGCCAATTGCGCGCCGCCGACCTCGAAGCCCGCGCACAGTCCCTCCAGGCCCTCGCGGGGGGACTTAGCGCACTGCTGAAGGATGATCGCGGCCGCGCCGCGGGTCTGCTCTCCCGCGCCGCCGCCGAACCGTCTGTACGCGACCTTGCCCGGTCGAACCTCGGCCACGCCCTGTGGGACATCCTCTTTCCCCCACCCGACCCGGTCGATCCGGCCCCCGACGCCCAGCCTCCGGCCGACCAGCGTTCCATGATGACCCTCCAGAACCTCTGCACCGCCTGCGGACACACCGGCCGTATGGACTGCCGACAGTGCCGCGGCGACGGGTACGATCGCGGCGAAACCTGCCGCCGCTGTGAAGGCACCGGCACCGAGGCGTGCGTTCACGCCATCCACCGCGCCCAGGCGGGCGAACAACCGGCCTCAGACGGCCCCCGCACCCTTACCGAGGACCAACGCCGCCGCGTCCAGGCCTTGATCGACCAGGCCCGCTACCTCGCCGCCGGCGGAGCCGACTTCCTCTCCTCCTCCGCCGTCAGGCCCTCCCCGCGTGTCGGTAAACCGGCGTCCTGACCGCCGCTATTTTTCACACCGCCCGGCCCCGGATACCGATCTTGGACGATAAGCTGTCGGGCCGTGGAGTCACCGATGATCGAACCGTGCGACGATGGCGACACCGCTGAGTGTCCCTACCTCGAAGATGCCGATGCACGCTGCGCCGCGCGGTTCAACCTCGGCCGCATGGCCCAGGCGTTCGACCTGTGCCTGGGACGATTCGATGCCTGCGCGGTCTATCATCAGTTGCGGGTTGAAAGCCGACGTGAATCGATCGTCCTCACCATCGCGGGCAGACCCGTCGCCGACCCAGGCCGCGAACCGGCCGGGACAATCATCGTCCAGACCCACCCCCCGCGTTCCTCGCGCCGCGTCGTCGCGCGTCTCGTCAGATGGCGCATTTCCCGATGGCTTCGACCCACCGGTTCGTGAGTACCTTGCCTACTGCCGCATCGAGTGCGGCTTTTCCGAGGCGACCCTCGCCGCTTATCGCTTCGACCTGCGCGATCTGGCACGCCATCTCGCCGCCCAGGATCTTTCCAACTGGGGCGCGCTGACTTTCGAACGCATCACCGCCCACCTGCGCGAACTGCACGCGAAGGGGCTGGCCGTCAGCTCCATCGCCCGCCACGTCGCCGCCATCCGCGTCTTTACCCGCTGGCTCGAAGCACGCGGCCACCTCCCCGATGACCCCTGCGAGTGGCTCACCCAGCCCGCCACCTGGCGGCGGCTGCCCAACGTCCTGGGCGTCGAGGCCATGCGGAGGCTCATCGAAGCGCCCGATGAAGACGAAGATCCCTACGCGGCGCGGGACCAGGCGCTGCTCGAAATGCTCTACGCCTCAGGGCTGCGCGCCAGCGAACTGGCGGCGCTCACCTGCGACCGCCTTTACCTTGATGTCGGCCTGGTCCGCATCATGGGCAATGGACGCAAGGAACGCATCGTGCCGGTGGGACGCAAGGCGCTCGAGGCGGTCATCCGCTACCTGCGCGACCTTCGCCCCCGCCTCCTGCGCGCGGACAAGCTCACCGATGTCCTGTTCCTCTCACGAACCGGCTCCCCGCTCGAGCGCGTTGCCATCTGGCAGATTGTCAAGAAGTACGCCCGCCGCGCGGGCCTGGCGCGCGTCCATCCCCACACCCTGCGCCACTCGTTCGCCACCCATCTGCTCGTCGGCGGCGCGGACCTGCGCATCGTCCAGGAACTCCTGGGGCACTCCAACATCCAGACCACCCAGGTCTACACCCACGTCGACCGCTCCCACCTGAAAAACGTCGTGGCGAAGCACCACCCGAGGCCGTGACAAGCCCGGCGGGTGGCTGGGGCAGAGGCGCTGCGCCGCCCCAGCTTCCGGACCCATGGCTCTGTTCAACCAGAGGCGCATGGCGCCTGGATTGGATGGCTCACCTGTCGGGTATAATGCCCCATCGCACCGAATACCTCTTTCGATCACGGAGTCACGCCATGCACTTCCCATGCACCCGCGGCCGGCTGCCGCTGCTCATCGCGGGCTTGATGATCGCCCTCTTTGCCCATCCCCTCCGCGCCGACCCCGTTTCGGAGCGACTTGAGAACTCCCCCCGTCATCATGAATGGGTGGACATCAAGACGACGACCGGCCGAACCGTCCGCGCGTTCGTGGCGTTTCCGCAGGTCGACAAGCCCGTTCCCGCGGTCATTGTCATCCACGAGAACCGGGGGATGACCGACTGGGTCCGCGCCGTCGCCGACCAGCTCGCCGAGGCCGGGTTCGTCGCCGTC